>JAKJEY010000027.1 GCA_022705165.1 Pseudomonadota bacterium | reverse complement strand
CGAGAAAGGCGTCGCGCCGCAGCGCAATCGACGGGTTGGAAATCAGGTTGCGATGAAAGAGCCAGCGGTAGGCCGCCCGATCGACCCCCGCGTCGGCATGCAGGCCGGGGCGACGCACCGGACGAATGACGCCGTCGGCATCGATCGTGTCGGTGTCGGTATGCACCAGTGCAAGTTCCGGGCAGTTCCAGCCGGCAATGGCGGCCTGGATCTTTGCGACCTTTTCAGGGTACAGGCGATCGTCCGAGCCGAGCAGATGCACCCATTCGCCCTGGCAGGCTTCGATGCAGGCATTGGAATTGGCACTGACGCCACGATTCTCGCGACGCTCGAGAACGACGCGGCGGAAGCGCTCCGCATGGTTTGCCAGGAAACGCTGCGCAATCTCGAAGGTGTCGTCGGGTGAGCCGTCGTCGATCAGCACCAGCTCAAGTTCCGGGTAGGTCTGGGCGCAGACCGAGGCGAGGCAGGTCTCGATGTACTTCGCGTGGCGGTAGGCCGGGATGGCGATGCTGACGAGCGGCACGGTCATTGTCTGCCCTCTTTCTCACGGGGGATGGCGACGACAACCGCATCCCCGTTCGGAATCTCGAAGCGCTGCACGACCTGCAGTCCGGTGTCCCGCAGCCAGGATTCCCACGGCGGGTCCTTGCGCGAGATTTCGAGCACGAAAAATTCATAGCGCCGGCTGGCGGCAGCGCGTTCGATTTCGGCCCGGTTGTTGCGCGCCGCGATGGGCGCCTTCGCCCAGCCCGCGTGGTAGGCGGTCCGGCCGCTATCGATATAGACCTTCGCGACGTCGGTGCCGCTGTTTGCCAGCCACCTGCCGGCCTCGACGTGGTGCGCCTTGCCGGCCCCGGTCGAGATCACGTTGCCTGCCGCAAGCAGGAGGCTGAGCACGATGATGATGGCCTTGGCATGGCGGAAGCGCTGGCTGCCCAACTGCAGCCCGGCTGCCACGAACGGTGTGGCGAGCAGCAGGATGAGTCCGACATAGCGGCCCGCCAGAAACTGCAGGTCGATGACGAAGATCGCGAGCACGCACAGGTGTGCGGCGATACCCCAGACGAAAAAGGCATGGCGCCTCGCGGCGGCACGCAAGTCTCCGGCGAAGAGGAAGCCGGCGAGCGGCAGCAGGAAAATGCCGAACTTCTGGATCAGCTTGACCGGAATCAGCGCCAGTGAGCCAAAAAGGAGAATCGTGCGGGCCTGGCCGCGGGCGTACTCGATCAGGCCGCTGGCCAGGACGTCGGCCTTCGCGTCAAAGCGTGCAGTGCTTATGCGCCCAAGATCTGCTGCGATGCGATTGTCGGTGCCCAACTTTCCCGAGATGAACAGCAATACCACGACGGCGCAACCGATCAGTGGCAGGGTGCCCACCATCGCAAGATTTCGCGCGCGTTGGCCGCGCGGCGCGGCAAAAAGCTGCCAGGCGAGCAGTGCCGGAAAAAGGGCGACCGCCTCCGGGCGGAAAAGTGCCGCCGCTACGACGGCAAGCTGGATCGCGAGCGCGCCCGGCCAGCGCGGCTGTTCTTCCCAGCGCAGCGCCAGCCAGCAGGCCAGCATCACGAAGAACCAGCAACCGAATTCGCGCAGCAGTTCGTTACGGTACTCATTGAAACCGGGGAGCGCCAGCACCGTCAGGCATGCCCACCAGGCCAGCGCGGGCGCGCGGCGCGCGGTGCAGGCCACCATCAACGCGCAGGCACCAGCCATGAAAAGCGCGTTCAGCAGGTAGCCGGCGTTTTCGAGGCCAAGGCCGGTGAGCTTCGAAACGATCGCGATGCCGATCGACAGGAAGGGCCATGCGAAGACTTCCTTCGCGGCAGTGAAGCCGCCGTCAAGGAAGGCCTGGGCCGTATTGATGTAGAGCATGCCATCGCGGTTGATCGTGCTGCCCAGCCGGGCGACGAGCGAGAGCAGCAGGCTGCCGGCGAATGCGGCGGTCACTGGCGTCAGCCAGCGCGGTGCGGAAATCGGGATTGTCATGACGATCGGGGCGCCAGTGCAGGGAGCAGTTGATGTGTCAGCCGGGCCTGCCAGGTGTGTCGGGCATGGAAAGCAGCGTGGCCGGCCGCGGCGATCGCCTGCCGTGCATCCGGGTGGGCGAGGTAGTGGCGAACCTTGTCGGCCAGATCCGCAGATGAGCGATAGGTCTCGATCTCTTCGCCGATCCGGAACAGTTCGCCCAGCTCGTCGCAGTGGTCGGTGAGCAGGAAGCAGCCGGCGGCCAAGGCTTCAAAGATACGCAGGTTGATGCCGGTTTCGGCACCGTAGAAGTCGGTGCGCGTGATGTTGAGCACGATCTTCGACTGGCCGAGCAGGCGATGCAGTTCCTCGCCCCACACCGGCCGGTCGTCGATACGCGTGCGCAACGGCGCCGAGATCAGCGGGAAGTTGCGCTGCCAGCGGTTGCCGCGCACGGATACGTGATCGCGGATGCCTTCGAGCAGGAAGATGCGGCGCAGGTCGCCGCTGCCGACGAAGAGGACGTCGGTCGGCTGCTCGCCTCGTGCCGTAGCGATCGGCTTGGCGCCGAAGGGAACGAAGACCGCGTCCAGACCGCGCGTGTCGCGGAAGAAGCGCGTCGTCACCGCCGAGCAGGAGAGGATGCGGTCGTAGGTCGGCAGTTCGCGTTCGACGAAGAAGATGAATTCGCGTCGCCGGTCGTAGAGATTGCAGGTGTCGGTGTCGTAGAGGAAGAGACCGGCCTTCGTCTCGTCGGCCAGCCGGCGCAGCAGTTGCGGGTCGAAGAACTTGTAGATGAAACCGACGACGAGGATGTGACTCGGCTGTTCGCGTGCGATCAGTTGCCGGAGGTCGTCGGCCACAAGCTTCGGCAGACAGTAGAAGCTGTCGCTGCCCGCGCCCCGGTTGCGCAGCTTGGCATAGGCGGAATGGGCGCCATAGAACTTACGGCGCGGCGCCTGCAGGCAATCGAAATGCGTTGCAGTGACGCCGAGTTCGGCCAGGGTCTCGCAGATCTCGCGGCCGAGCGGGACGCCGCCGATGCCGTCGAGGACGAGAATCTTGCGTATTTCACTCAAGGCAGTGCCCTCCGCGCGGCAAGGACGTCGCCGACGCCGACGAAGGGCTTCCAGATCTCGCCGCGGAAGCCCGGTAGTGTCAGGCGTGGGCAGACCACGCGGGCGGGCGCCCAGTCCGGACGCCAGTGGAACTTGGAATTCTTCTTGCGATAAATGGTGACGACCGGCACGCCGAGGAAGGAGGCGAGGTGCCCGTTGCCCGAATCGTTGGCGATCACCGCACCGGATTCGTAGAGGTAGGCGGCCAGTTCGCCGATGTCGTGGAACACCGGTGTCTCGAAGCTGTTGCCGGGCATCTTCCGCCAGCGCTCGTGGTTCGCCGGAGCGACGACGATTGTCGGCTCGTCGCCCTGCGCCTGCAGTGTGCGGCACAGCTTGAGGAAGGCGCGCGGCGGCCAGTCCTTCTTCTGCGGCCAGGCCGAATCCGGGCTGACGACGATGCGCTTGGTGTGGCGCCGCAACTGCAGGCCAGCCGGCGGCGTCAGTGCGACGGTACGTGTCAGTTGCGCCAGTCCCATGCGCTTCTGCATGTATTCGAGCGTGATATCGACGACGCTTTCGGTAGTGTAGTCGCGGTCGCGGATCGAGCCGCCGCAATCGAGCAGGCCGTGCAGTGCGGCGAAGGTGTCCGGCGGCAGCGTCGCGCGCTTCGTTTCGGTCAGGTCGAAGCGCCAGTCGTCGGGCGTTTTCTGGCAGATCAGCAGCCACTTGCGGCGCATCGCATCGGTCGTTGCCGGATCCATGCGGTCGCGCAGGAACTGCGGCGGGCTCATGATGACCAGGTCGAAGCCGGCGAGCGCGGCGTCCATGTCCTCGGCGGCCGGATATGGACGGATCTCGAACTGCGGCAGCCAGGCACGCAGCTGGTAGCCGATGTTGCCGAAATAGGTGACGGCGAAGCCGTTCAGGCGCAGGTTCTCGGCCATCATCAGGTAGATCAGGCCGTCGCCGAGCGAACTGAAGGCGACCAGCGCGATGCGGGCCTTTGCTGCCGGCGCGTTCATGCCGCCAGCCCCTGCCGCACCATGGGCAGTGCAAAGAAGTGCTGCCGGGCCGCCTCGTCCGAGAAATGGCGGCGCAGGTGCTCCAGCTCGTTGCCGGCATCGTGTGCCGAAGCGAAGAACGCGGCCAGCTTGTCGGCCAGCGCCGCTGCATCGCGCAGCGGGAACAGCCGCGCCGGGGTGACGACGACCTCCGGTGCGCCGCCGCAGTCGGTGGCCATCACCGGCACGCCGGCGACCATGGCTTCGAGCAGCACCATGCCGAAGGGCTCGTGATCGGAGCTGAGCACGAACAGGTCGAAGGCGGAGAAATACCGGCGAACGTCCGGCACCTGTCCGAGGAAGCGCACGCGGTCGGCGATGCCGAGGCTGGCAGCCTGTGCCTTAAGTACTGCTTCCAGCGGTCCGCTGCCGGCTATTGCCAGCAGCGTGCCGGCAGGCAGGCGTGGCAGTGCGGCCGCGAAACCCCTGATCAGCGTCGCCTGATCCTTGTCCGGATGCAGGCGGCCGACGTTGCCGATCACCGGCGCCTCCTGCGGCAAGCTGAGCGCTTCGCGCGCCGCAGCGCGCGGCGCGACGCCGGCCTGTACAGCAGCGACGTCGATCCGGTTGTGCAGCGTCTCGATCTTTTCCGCCGGCCACTGCGGCAGGCAGCGACGGATGTCATCGCGCACCGCATCCGATACCGCGAGCAGCGACAGGCGCTTGCGGAAGGCATTGGCGAACCAGCGGCGCGCGGCGCGTCGGTAGTCACCGAAGGCATGGTGCACGCTGATCACCGGCAGCGTCGTCGCCAGGCATGCGATGTAGGTCGGCTTGGCGCGGTGGGCGATGACCAGCGCAAAGTTGCGGCTGGCGGCGATCTTCTTCAGCGCGCGGATCGCGGCGAGCTTGAGGCCGCCGACGGCCTTGTTGCTGAAGTCGAGGAAGATCACCTCGTCCGACGCCGACTGCTGTCGCACGGCCTCGCTCGGCTCGCCGGTCAGGTAGACGGTGAGCACCTTGTACGATGAGCCCCTGAACAGCGCCGCATACTGGCGCGCGACGTCGGCGAAGGGGCCGTAGTGCGAATGGCAGAACTGCAGGATCCAGCGCTCGGCCATGCGCTCAGCCCGCCTTGGCGGTGTCCTTGACGACGAGAATGTCCTCCATGACCAGATATTCCAGGTCCGAGCCGAAGAACATGTTGAGCGCATCGGTCGGCGAGCAGATCATCGGTTCGCCGCGCCGGTTGAGCGAGGTGTTGAGGGCGACGCCGTTGCCGGTCAGCTTCTCGAGTTCGAGCATCAGGTCATAGTAGCGCGGGTTGAACTCGCGCTTCAGCACCTGCGCGCGCGAGGTGCCATCCTCGTGAACGACTTCCGGCACGCGGGTCTTCCATTCCTCGGCGACCTCGAAGGTGAAGGTCATGAACGGCGCCGGGTGGTCGCTGCCGAGCATCTTCGGCCCGACGGTATCGAGCATGCTCGGGCAGAAGGGCCGCCAGCGTTCGCGGAACTTGATCTGTTCGTTGATGCGGTCAGCGACGCCTGCTGCACTCGGACAACCGAGGATCGAGCGGCCGCCGAGCGCGCGCGGGCCGAATTCCATGCGGCCGCGGAACCAGGCCACCGGGTTGCCGTCGGCGAGGATCTGCGCAATCTGCTTCGGCACCTCGATGTCGCCGTTGTCGAACTTGCGCCACTGCGGCTTCGAAGGATGGCGCGCGCAGGCGGCGATGACGTCCTCGTTGCTGTAGGCCGGGCCGAGGTAGACGTGCTCCATCTTCTCGACCGGCACGCCGCGTTGTACGGAAACGTACGAGGCTGCGCCGATGGCGGTGCCGGCGTCGCCCGAGGCCGGCTGCACGAACAGTTCCTTGAGGTCCGGGCGGGCGATGATCTTCTGGTTCAGCTTGACGTTGAGCGCGCCGCCACCGGAGAAGGCCAGGCGGCCGGTTTCCTTGAGGATGTCGCCGAGGTAGTACTCGATCATCTGCAGCGAGAGGTCCTCGAACAGCTTCTGCATGCTCGCCGCGTAGTGGATGTACGGGTCGTCGGCAATGTCGCCGTGGCGCATCGGGCCGAGCCAGTCGATCAGCTTCGGCGAGAAATAGTAACCCTTGCCCTTTTCCTTGTAGCGGCGGAAACCGATCACGTTGGCGTAGTCGGTGTTGACGATCAGTTCGCCGTTCTCGAACTTCGCCAGCCGCGAGAAATCGTATTTCGTGGGGTCGCCGTAGGGCGCCATGCCCATCACCTTGTATTCGCCGTCGAGCATCTCGAAACCGAGATACTCGGTCAGTGCGCCGTAGAGGCCGCCGAGCGAATCCGGGTCGTAGAACTCCTTGATCTTCGTGATCTGGCCGTTCTCGCCGACACCGAAGAAGGTCGTCGCGTACTCGCCCTTGCCGTCGATGCCGAGGATCGCCGTCTTCTCCTGGAAACCGGAGCAGTGGTAGGCGCTGGAGGCGTGGGCGAGGTGGTGTTCGACCGGCACGATCTCGACCTTCTTCAGGTCGAAGCCGAGCTGGGCGAGGCACCATTCGATGCGCTTCTTGTAGCGGAAATAGCGGCGGTTGCCGGTGAAGATGGCGTCGAGGGAGCGGTCGGGGGCGTACCAGTAGCGTTTCGCGTAATGCCAGCGGGCCTTCTCGGCCAGGCTGATAGGTGCGAACGGGATCGCCACGACGTCAACGTCGGCGGGCTTGATGCCGGCGAATTCGAGGCAGAATTTCGCGGCCTCGTAGGGCATGCGGTTCTTCGCATGCTTGTCGCGGACGAAGCGCTCCTCTTCGGCGGCGGCAACGAGCTTGCCGTCGATATAGAGGGCGGCCGATGGGTCATGCGTCAGCGCGCCGGAAAGTCCAAGGATAGTCAGTGCCAAAATCGGGTCTCTTGCGTCGGTCGCCGGGCAAATCGGATGAGCTTCCCGGCATCAAACCGGCAAGTATACCTTCCCGGCGGCAATCTTCGGAGAATCAGGTGCTTGCGGCGCGTCGCCCGGCCGCCAGCGACTCGGGGTCCTTGCTCCGGTAGGGGCGGGCTTCGCCCTCGGGGCGGGTCTTGAAACGGCGATGCACCCAGTAGTACTGCTCCGGCATGGTGCGTACGACCGCTTCCAGCCACGCATTCATGCGCCGCGTGTCCGCTTCGGCATCCTCGGTCGGAAAATCTTCCCACGGCTCGCCGAACTCGACCCGATACCCGGCGCTGCCTGGCAGCATGCGCGTCACGCAGGGTACGACGACGGCGCCGGCCAGACGCGACAGGCGCGACAGGCCGGTGATCGTCCATGCCGGCACGCCGAAGAAGGGCGCGAAGATTGCATCCTTCGTGCGGAAATCCATGTCCGGCAGGTAATAGAACGGGCGTCCCGCCTTCATCGCCTTCACTGTCGCACGCGGACCATCGGCACGGGAAAACAGCTGCTGGTCGCCGAAGCGGCTGCGGCCGGCGAGCAGCAGGCGGTCGAAGACGGGGTCGCTCTGTTCGGCATAGATGCTGACGATATCGAAGCGCATCGTCACTGCCACCCCGCCGGCATCCAGCCCGACGAAATGCGGCGCCAGCAGCATCACCGGCCGGCCGGCCGCCTGCAGCGCACGCACCCGGTCGTCGCCGACGACCTGGACGATACGGTTCAGGCGGTCGCGTGACGCCCACCAGAACAGGCTGCGCTCGAGCATGCTGCGCCCCAGTACTGCAAAGTGCCGGCGGGCGAGCGCTTCGCGGCCTGCGGCGTCGAGCTCCGGAAAGCACAGGGCCAGATTCACGCGCACGATGTGGCGCCGCTTCTTCGCGAAGCGGAACAGCAGGGCCCCCAGCCCATGGCCGAGCGGCGCCAGCAGCGCGAGCGGCAGGAAGTGAAGCAGCCAGAGGAGGGCGACGGCGGCGCGGGAGGGCATCGGCAGGCGAGGAGGAAGGGCGGGCAATGAACGGGGTGGAAGTATCTCCGCCCCGAGGGGCGGCGGTCAAACAGCCCTGTCGTCGCCATTCTCTCGCCATTCTCGTATCCCCGGTTTGGATTGCCGCTGGTCATGGGGCAACGGATAATCGGCTTTTGATTGCCTCCCGCCCATCATGACCCTCGAAATCCGACCCGTCGCGCCTGCCGACGTCGATGCCATCGCCGCGCTGGCCCGCCTCATCTGGCAGGACGCCTACGCAGCGATCATCACGCAGGCGCAGATCGACTACATGCTGGATCAGCGCTACAACGCACCGCGGCTGCTGGCGGAACTGGCGAAGCCGGGCTATTGGTGGGACCAGGCCTTCGTCAATGGCGAGCGGGTCGGCTTCCTGTCCTGTCTGCTGACCGATACACCGGGAGAGATCAAGCTCGACAAGCTCTACGTGCTGCCACAGCGGCAGCGGGGCGGGGTTGGCGGGGCGCTCATCGCGCGGGCGGTGGCGCATGGGTGGGAAGCCGGCTGCGACACACTGATCCTCGCCGTCAACAAGGGCAACGCCCGCGCCATCGCGGCCTACGAGAAGCACGGATTCGCGGTACGCGAGTCGGTCAGGGTCGATATTGGCGGCGGTTTCGTGATGGACGACTTTATAATGGCGCGAACGATTTCGCAGGCAACCATGAAACTCAAGTTCTCAAAGATGCACGGGCTGGGCAACGACTTCGTCGTGCTCGACGGCGTGCGCCAGTCGGTCGCGCTGTCGCCGGCCCAGCTGCGCCATCTCGGCGATCGCCATTTCGGCGTCGGCTGTGACCAGATCCTGCTCGTCGAGCCGGCCGCGCAGCCGGGCGTCGATTTCCGCTACCGCATCTTCAACAGCGACGGCGGCGAGGTCGAACAGTGCGGCAATGGCGCCCGTTGCTTCGTGCGCTTCGTCCATGAGCAGGGCCTGACCGACAAGACCGAGATCCGCGTCGAGACAATGAGCGGCGTCATCGCACCGCGGCTGGAAGCCAACGGCCTGGTGACCGTCGACATGGGCGTGCCGGTCTTCGAACCCGAGCGCATCCCCTTCGTCAGCCCGGTTGCCGATGTCGTGCAGCCGCTGATGGTCGGCAACCACGAGGTGATGATCACCGCCGTCTCGATGGGCAACCCGCACGCCGTGCAGGTTGTTGCCGATGTCGATTCGGCGCCGGTCGACAAGGACGGGCCGCAGATCGAGTCGCATCCGCGCTTCCCGCAACGTGTCAATGCCGGCTTCCTGCAGGTGCTCGATCGCCACGCGATCCGCCTGCGCGTCTACGAGCGTGGCGCCGGCGAGACGCTGGCCTGCGGCACGGGCGCCTGTGCCGCCGTCGTCGCAGCCATTGCCCGCGGCCTCGTCGATTCGCCGGTACGGGTCGAGACGCGCGGCGGCGAACTGAACATCGCATGGGGCGGGCCCGGGACCCCGGTCATGATGACCGGTCCGGCCGTTACGGTATTTTCCGGAGAGATCGAACTATGAAGGCTGATGAAGTCGCGCACTACCTGCAGAACAACCCGCAGTTCTTCGAGCAGTACGCTGAACTGATGGCGCAGATCGCCATTCCGCATCCACATGGTGGGCGGGCGATCTCGATCACCGAGCGGCAGATGCTGACCCTGCGCGACAAGAACCGCCAGCTCGAGGCCAAGCTCGGTGAACTGATCGGTTTCGGCGAGGAGAACGACGCGATCAGCGACAAGATGCACCGCCTCGGTGTCGCGCTGATCTCGGCCTACACCTTCCCGGCGGTGATGCACACGCTGGGCTATCACCTCAAGGAAGACTTCGCGGTGCCCGAGGTCGCGGTCCGCCTGTGGAGCCTGCCGGCCGGCGAGCGCGAGGCGCTGCCGGAATTCGCCGAGGTCAGCCAGGAACTGCAGGTCTTCGCCGAAACGCTGACGCATCCGTTCTGCGGCTCGACCTCCGGCTTCGAGACCTCGACCTGGTTCGGCGAAGCCTCCGTCAATATCCGCTCGCAGGCCCTGATCGCGCTGCGCGCCGGCGGAGGCACCATCGGCATGATCGCGCTTGGTGCCGTCGACAACGAACGCTTCTATACCGGCATGGGTACGCTCTACCTCGAACGCCTCGGCGACATGGCCTCGGCGGCCATCGCGCGCACCCTGAAGGCGGCATGACCGCTGCGGCCGGCCGGATCGACGCCTGGCTGGCCGAACTTGCCGGCCAGCGCCGCCAGTCGGCGCATACCATCGCTGCCTATCGGCGCGACCTTGCGCTGCTTGTCGAACTGACCGGCACTGCCGCCCTCGACACGCTTGAATCGCACCACATCCGTCGCTTTGTCGCCCAGCTGCATGCGCGCGGACTGTCCGGCCGTTCGCTGGCGCGGGTGCTGTCCGCGTGGCGCGGTTTCTACCGCTGGCTCGGCCTGCGTGGTGAGGCGCCGCAGAACCCGGTCGCCGGCCTGCGTCCGCCGAAGAGCCCCAAGGCCCTGCCACGGGCGCTCTCGCCGGACGAGGCGAACGCCCTGCTCGAACCGACCGGCGATGACCTGCTGGACCTGCGCGACCAGGCCATCTTCGAACTCTTCTACTCCTCCGGCCTGCGCCTCGCGGAGCTCGATGGCCTCGACGTGAATTGCCTCGCCGATGTCGCGGCTGGCGAGATCCGCGTGCTCGGCAAACGCGGCAAGACGCGCATCGTCCCGGTCGGGGCCAAGGCGCGCGAGGCGATTGCCGCCTGGGCGGCCCGCCGGGGCGAATTGCTGAAGGCGGCGAACGGCGACGAAACGGCGCTTTTCCTGGGGCGCAACGGCCGTCGCCTGTCGATGCGCACGATCCAGTCGCGGCTCAAGCGTCGCGCGCTGCTGCTCGGCCTGCCCACGCACGTCCATCCGCACATGCTGCGCCATTCCTTCGCCTCGCACGTGCTGCAATCGTCCGGCGACCTGCGTGCGGTGCAGGAGATGCTTGGCCACGCCAGCATCGCCTCGACGCAGGTCTATACGCATCTCGACTTCCAGCATCTGGCCAAGGTCTACGACGCGGCGCACCCGCGGGCGAAGAAAAAGTAATCAGCGCCCCCCGGTCCCTTGTCGCGAACGAAGCGGGAGATGCATCACTCAGGTGTCCTCGCCGACGATGAGCGTGTTGTCCCCGTCGAAGCGGTAGGCAGGGATGACCAGGTTCGCCTGTGCCGGCCCGACCTTGAAGACGCGCCCCGCGAGATCGTATCTGGAGGTGTGGCAGGGGCACAGGAAATGGTCGCCGTTGAGGGCGGGGGTGCAGCCCTGATGGGTGCACAGGCCGATCGCGACGAAAATCTCGGGGCGCAAGGAGCGTAGCGCATTCCGGGTGTACGGGGGCTGCAGCGATTCACGGGAATCGGCGTCGGCGAGCGCCTCGCCCCCTTTCTGCAGTGCCGCGATCTCCCCCGGGCGCCGACGCAGGATCCACACCGGTTTTCCCTGCCATTCGACGGTCTTCAGCTTGCCTTCCGGCAAGCCGGCGATATCGACCTTGAGCGGCGTGCCGTGCGGCCAGGACCTGGTGGCGTTGTGCTGCTGCGAGAGGAACAGCGCGCCACCGCCGACGGCACAGGCCCCCGCGGCGAACATGATGCGGCGTCGTTGCGGTTTCGTGGCGTGGCCTGCTTCTTCGTCCATGACGCTTCCCTCCGGCCGAATTTCTCGGGCAAACGATCTGCGCAGCGTAAAATGCGGGCCATCATGACGCAACTGATTTTGAAGGATGGCAAGGAACGCTCCCTGTTCCGCCGCCATCCGTGGATTTTCGAGGGCTCGGTGGCCCGCCTCGACGGGCGGGCGCGGACGGGCGATACGGTCGAGGTGGTCGATGCCGGCGGGCGCCGGCTGGCGAAGGCGGCATTCAGCCCCAGTTCGCAGATCCGTGCCCGCGTCTGGAGTTTCGATCCGGACGAGATCATCGACGACGCCTTCTTCAAGCGCCGCGTCGCGGCCGCCGTCGCGCGGCGCGAAGCGATGCCGCAACTGCGCGGGCAGGACGGCATGCGCCTGATCCACGGCGAGTCGGACGGCCTGCCCGGCGTCATCGCCGACCGCTACGGCGACACGATCTGCCTGCAGCTCACCGCCGCCGGCCCGGACAAGTGGCGCAAGGCCATCGTCGGTGCGCTGGCGAAGGTCGACGGCATTGCCCGCATCTACGAACGTTCGGATTCCGACGTGCGCGGCCTTGAAGGGCTGTCGCCCGTGACCGGCTGGGTGCACGGCGAGGCGCACGCGGCAGACGATCCCCGCCTGTCCATCGACGAGAACGGCGTGCGGCTCGGTGTCGATGTCGTCGCTGGCCACAAGACCGGCTTCTACCTCGACCAGCGCGATAACCGGCTGCTGACGCGCGCGCTCGCTGCCGGAAAGTCGGTGCTCAACTGCTTCTGCTATACCGGCGGCTTCTCGCTGCAGGCGTTGGCCGGTGGCGCTGCATCGGTGGTGTCGATCGATTCCTCAGGCCCCGCGCTGGCCGGCGCACGGGCCAACCTCGCCCTGAATCCGCAGCTCGATGCCAGCCGCGCCGAGTGGCTGGAGGCCGATGTCTTCGAGGCGCTGCGTGTCTTCCGCAAGGAGGGCCGCAAGTTCGACCTGATCGTGCTCGATCCGCCCAAGTTCGCGCCGTCGGCCGCGCATGCCGAGCGTGCCGCGCGTGCCTACAAGGACATCAACCTGCTCGGTTTCCGCCTGCTCAACCCGGGCGGCGATCTGCTGACCTACTCCTGCTCGGGCGGCATCGGCCTGGAACTGTTCCAGAAGATCGTCGCCGGTGCCGCGGTCGATGCCGGGCGCGACGCACGCATCCTGCAGCGCCTGTCGGCGGGCCCAGATCATCCGGTGGCCCTGCATTTCCCGGAAGGGGAATACCTCAAGGGGCTGCTGGTCCAGGCCGATTGATGCCGCCGTCCTTGCTGGCCGCGTTGCCAGTGCCAAGCAGCCGGGTATATATTGGCCGCAAACGACAAAGGAACTGACGATGGCGGCGAACGACTCTCCCCGTGGCACTACCGCGCATACCCCTGACCTGAGCTGGAGTCAGGTGCGCGAAACGGTCCTCATGCTCGAGCTTTCGGCAGCACAGATCGAGGCGGCGATGCGCGAGAGCAACGGC
The DNA here is from genome assembly GCA_022705165.1 of Pseudomonadota bacterium. GTDB lineage: Bacteria > Pseudomonadota > Gammaproteobacteria > Burkholderiales > Rhodocyclaceae > Proximibacter. The sequence continues at coordinate 6,698 of JAKJEY010000027.1, read as the reverse complement.
TCGGTCGATGTGCTGACCGGATCCTTTACCAACATGGCAGAAACGCTGCGGGCGATTACCGAGACCCTTAACGCGGCGTCGGTGTCCGACGATTCGGCAACGCGTGATCGCCTGCTCGGTGCTGCCGGCGAGGTCTCGGGCATGGTCAACCAGGCCGTCGTCGCCTTCCAGTTCTACGACAAGCTTGCCCAGCGCCTGGCGCACGTGACGCACAGCCTGGGGGATCTGGCGACGCTGGTGGCCGACCAGCGCCGGATCTACAGCCCGCAGGAATGGGTGGATCTGCAGGGCCGCATCCGTGCCAAGTACACGACGGCTGACGAGTGTGCGATGTTCGAGGCGGTGATGGCCCACTATGTCGACGCGATGAAAAGCAAGCCCGTCGACGATATCGAACTGTTCTGAGCCGTCCCTGGCTGCCGCATCACATGCAACATTGTTGCATGTGAAACCTCTTTGTGTTCCAATCCGGCCCCATGCCGGATTCTTCGCCTCCTTCCCCCATTTCGACTGCCGCCCCCGAGATTGCTGACCGCATCCGGTCCGCCGGCGCGCGCGCGACACCAGCGCGCATCCGTGTCCTGGCGCTGCTGACGTCGGCACCGGTGCCGCTGTCGCACCACGACATCGAAACGGCGCTGGGAGATGCCAGCCTGGACCGGGTGACGCTCTATCGCGTTCTCGACTGGCTGGTTGCCTCCGGGCTGGCGGTGAAACGCGCCGACGAGCGCAGGGTCTGGCGCTTCACGCTGGCGGGGGGCGGCCAGCATCACAGCCACATCCATTTCCGCTGCGACGGCTGCGGCCGCGTCTATTGTCTCGACGCGCCGGCGCCGGTGCCTCCGGTCATGCCGCAGGGCTTCACGCTTGCCCATCTCGAACTCGATCTTTCCGGACGCTGCGCGGACTGCAACCGGAGCGGAGGTGGCGTACGATGAATGCGCCGACAGCCCCGACTGCCGCCATCCCCGTCACCATCCTCACCGGCTTCCTCGGCAGCGGCAAGACGACGCTGCTCAACCGCATCCTTTCCGAGCGCCACGGCGAGAAGATCGCCGTCATCGAGAATGAGTTCGGCGAGGTCGGCGTCGACAACGACCTGCTGCTCGCCGGCGACGACAGCATCGTCGAGATGAACAACGGCTGCATCTGCTGCACCGTGCGCGGCGACCTGATCCGCATCCTCGGCGAACTGGTGCAGAAGCGTGATACCGGCGCCCTCGCCTTCGACCGCGTCATCATCGAGACCACCGGGCTGGCCGAGCCCGGGCCGGTAGCGCAGACCTTCTTCATGGACGAAACGGTCGCGCAGCGCTACCTGCTCGACGCTGTGGTGACGCTGGTCGATACCGTTCATGCCGATCGCCAGCTCGACGAGCACGAGGCTGCACAGTCGCAGGTCGGTTTCGCCGACCGCCTGCTGTTGTCGAAGACCGATCTGGTCGAACCCGATGCCCTCAACGCACTGCAGGAGCGACTGGCCTCGATGAACCCGCGTGCGTCGCAGCACGCCGTGCATTTCGGCAGTATGCCGCTGGCCGATCTGCTCGATATCCGTGGCTTCAACCTCAACGCCACGCTGGAAATCGAGCCCGGCTTCCTCGCCCATGCCCACCATCACCACGACGACCGTATCGGCTCCGTGGTCTTCCGTGCCGACCGCGATTTCGACGGCGCGAAGCTGCAGGACTTCATCGGCGGCATCGTGCGCGTCTTTGGCGACGACCTGATGCGCTACAAGGGCGTCATGGCGGTCGATGATCTGCCCTACCGCGTCATCCTGCAGGGCGTGCACATGCTGATGGGCGCCAGCCCCGGGCAGCCGTGGGAAGATGCGCCGCGCGTCAGCACCGTCGTCTTCATCGGCCGCGACCTGCCGCGCGAGATCCTGCTTGCCGGCCTGCAGCAATGCCTGCGCCCCTAGACCAGAGCCGGGCCATCCCGGTCACCGTGCTCACCGGCTTCCTCGGCGCCGGCAAGACGACGCTGCTCAACCATCTGCTGAAACAGCCGGCGATGGCCGATGCCGCCGTGCTGATCAACGAATTCGGCGATGTCGGGATCGACCATCACCTGGTCGACAGGATCGACGACAACCTCGTCCTGCTCGACTCCGGCTGCCTCTGCTGCAGCGTGCGTGGTGACCTCACGCGCAGCCTGCGCGACCTGTTCATGAAGCGGCTGCGGCGGGAGATTCCGCCTTTTTCGCGCGTACTGATCGAGACCACCGGGCTCGCCGATCCGGCACCGGTGATCTACACGCTGATGGAGGATTTCTTCATCGCCGAGCGCTATCGCAGCGATGGTGTCGTCACCGCGGTCGACGTCACGCATGCCGATGGCCAGCTCTCCCGGCATCCGGAGGCGTCGAAGCAGATCGCGATGGCCGATCGCCTGCTGCTCACCAAGTGCGACCTGGCGACGCCCGAACAGATCGGTGATGTCGCGCGCCGGATCGCCCGCCTCAACCCCGGTGCGCCCCGCATCGAGGTCCGCAACGGCGAGGTCGATGCGGCGGTGCTCGCCGGCAACGGCCTCTACGATCCGGCGACGAAGACTGCCGACGTGCGGCGCTGGCTGGCAGAAGAGGCCGTTCGCGCGGCGGCCGCGACCGGGCATCCGCATGCCCACGCCCACGATCCGAACCGTCACGATGCGCTGGTGCACAGCTTCGTGCTGCGCTTCGGGAAGCCTTTCGTCTGGGGAGAGTTCGCCGAGGCGATCGATGTGCTGCTGTCTACCTGCGGCGATCGCATCCTGCGCATCAAGGGCCTGGTCAACGTTGTCGGCGAGGATGTGCCGCGTGTCGTCCATTGCGTGCAGCACGTCCGTTATCCGGAGGCGGCGCTGCCGGCGTGGCCGGCGTTCGGGGACGGTTGCGATCACGATTCCCGTCTCGTCTTCATCGTGTGCAATTTCCAGCGCGAGTATGTCGAGAAGGCCTTCGCGATGTTCTGCGATGCAGACAGTGCATAAGCCGGCGATGCACGGCGGGAAACGGTTCAGGCTGTGGCTGCTGGTCGCCGCCTTCGTCGTCGGCCAGCTGTTCATGCTGGCGCACGGCACCGAACATGCTGATGCCGACGAAGCATCGCATGCCTGCCTGCTTTGCCTGACCGGGCACGACCTCGGCAGCGCGGTTCCGCCTGCCACCGATGCTTCCGTCACGCTGCCACGCGCGGCGATCGCCCCGCCCGCGGTTGCCGCTCTCCGCGCGCCAGCCGGGCGCAGGTTCTCGCAGTCAGCCCGGGGGCCGCCCTTCGCCTGATGTCTTGTCTCCACCGGCAGCCGACTTGCCGGTGCTCCGTCAACAAGTCATCAGGAGCTTTCATGTACAAGCCCACGCCGACGGCGCTTGCCGTCGCACTATCCTTTTGCGCCGTTCCGGCCTCACCCCCGGCCTTCGCGGCCAGCGATGCCGATCTCGCCGAAATCCGCAGGCAGTTGCAGCAGATGAGGGATGCCTACGAACAGCGCATCGTCAATCTCGAACAGAAACTGGCGAAAGCCGAAGGTGTCGCCGCGAAGGCGGAAGAAACGGCCAGGGAAGCGGAGAGCAGCGCGCGCCAGGCGAACCTGCGCAGCCCCGCCGCCCCTGCCACGGCACCTGCCAACACCTTCAACCCGGAAGTCTCGCTGATCCTGCAGGGACAGTACCGCAAGATGAAGGATGTCGAGCATCGCCAGATCTCCGGCTTCTGGCCGGGGACGACCCATGACCACGGCGACGATCACGGTGCCGGCGAACGCGGTTTCTCGATCGACCACACCGAACTGGTCCTCGAAGCCAGCATCGATCCGTTCTGGCGCGGCAAGGCAGTGTTGGCGATGGCCGATGGGGAGGTCGAAACCGAGGAAGCGTGGTTCCAGTCGCTCGGTCTCGGCTACGGTCTGGGGCTCAAGGGGGGGCGCATCCGCTCGGGCATCGGCTACCTGAACGAGCAGCATGCCCACGCCTGGGACTTTTCGGATGCGCCGCTGATGTATACCGTGATGTTCGGCGAGCACGCCAGCTACGCCGCTGACGGTGTCCAGCTGAAATGGGTGGCACCGACGCCCTTCTTCCTCGAATTCGGCAGCGAGGTCGGGCGCGGCGCGAATTTCCCCGGCACCGATCGCAACGGCAACGGCATCGGCGACGGCACCTTCTTCGTCCATGTCGGTGACGACGTCGGCAGCAGTCACAGCTGGCGTGCCGGCCTTTCCTACCTGCAGACGAAAGCCAAGAACCGCAGCTCCGGCGACGGCTTCTTCACGGCCAGCGATGGCGCCGATGCTGTCGGAATTTTCGACGGAAAATCGAAGACGATGATCGCCGATTTCGTCTGGAAATGGGCTCCCGACGGCAACTCGAAATACCGCAGCTTCAAGCTGCAGGGCGAGTACTTCCAGCGTCGCGAAAAGGGCACCCTCGATTGCCAGGACGATGCCGGTGCTGCATGCAATGGTGGAGCCGGTGTCGTCAGCGATTACAGGACCCGGCAGTCGGGCGGTTATCTGCAGGGCGTCTACCAGTTCAGCTCGAACTGGCGTGCCGGCCTGCGCTACGACAGGCTCGACTCGGGCAGCCGTCATTTCGGCGCGAACGATGCCAACATCGTCAACAGCAGCTTTACGCCGAAGCGCCTGACCGTCATGGCCGACTACAGCTGGAGCGAGTTCTCGCGCATGCGCCTGCAGTTCGCGCAGGACAAGTCGATGCAGGGCGTCACCGACAACCAGGTCTGGCTGCAGTACATCATGAGTCTTGGCGCCCACGGCGCCCATCGTTTCTGATCAGGGGGCTGCGCTTGCCGTTGCTTCGTTGCGCGCCGGCTTGTTTGCAGGAGCAAACGGCGCCGGCGCGCGCCTTGCCTCGGCTGCGCTCGCTCCCCTGCTCAGGCGCTCGATCGTCAAATAAAGGAGTTGGCATGAAAAAATCAATATTGCTCGGCGCGTTGTCTGTCGTACTTTCCTTTCCGGCCGACGCCGCGCTCACCATCCTCGCCACCGTCCCCGAATGGGCGGCGCTGGCGCGGGAACTCGGCGGCAGCCGGGTGACGGTGAATGCGGCGACGACGGGTCTGCAGGATCCGCACCGCATCGAGGCCAAGCCGTCGCTGATCGCGAAGGCACGCTCGGCCAACCTCGTCGTCGCCACGGGCGCGGAACTTGAGGTCGGCTGGCTGCCGGTGGTGCTGCGCGAATCGGGCAACCGCACGATCCAGCCGGGCACGCCCGGCTACTTCGAGGCGGCCACGGCGGTGACGATGCTCGACGTGCCGAAGGTGCTCGACCGTGCGCATGGTGATGTGCATGCAGCCGGTAATCCGCATATCCAGACCGATCCACGCAACCTCCTCAGGGTGGCCGACGCGCTCACTGCACGCATGATCGAACTCGATCCTGCGGAGGCGATGGCCTATCGGACCGCACTCCAGGAATTCAGCGTGAAATGGCGGGCGGCGATCGTGCGCTGGGAGAAGGAGGCGGCGCCGCTGAAGGGCGTACCGGTCCTCGTCCAGCACAATGCCTTTCCCTATCTGGTGCAATGGCTCGGCCTGAAGGAGGTCGGCACGCTCGAACCGAAGCCGGGTGTCGAGCCGTCCGCCAGCTACCTCGCGTCGGTGCTGGAACGTCAGCAGCGCGAGCCGGCGCGCATGGTACTGCGCCCGGCCTACCAGCATGACGCACCGTCGCGCTGGATGGCCGAGCGGGCGAAGATTCCGGCGGTGGTCCTGCCCTTCACCGTCGGCGGGACGCCCGAGGCCACCGATCTGGTGACGCTTTTCGACGAAACCGTGCGCCGCCTCCTCGCCGCCTTGGCGGGGCGCTGAACATGTTCATCGAAGCGCGCGATCTCGTCGCCGGCTATGCCGCTCCGGTCTGCGGCCCGGCTTCCTTCCTCCTCGGGCCGGGTGAAATCCTCGGCATCGCCGGTCCCAACGGCTGCGGCAAATCCACGCTGCTTGGCGCGATCGCCGGTGGCGTCCGCATCTTCTCCGGCGAAATCCGGCGGTCGCCGCAACTGCAGGTAACGCTGCAGACGCAGCAGCAGCCCGATATCGCCGGGGTGCCGCTCTCGGGCCGCGAATTGCTGGCGCTGACGGGTGCCAGCGCGGACGGCCTGCCGCCCTGGCTTGCCGGACGCCTCGACGAGCGGCTCGACCAGCTTTCCGGCGGCCAGCGCCAGTACCTGCATCTGTGGGCCTGCCTGCAGGCACCGGGCGATGCGGTGCTGCTCGACGAACCGACCAACAACCTCGACCCGGCCGGCGTCCGCCATCTCGCCGAAGCCCTGCGGACAAGGGCTGCCGCCGGGGCCGGGCTGATCGTCGTCAGCCACGACGACGATTTCGTCGCCGCGGTCTGCGACCGTACGCTACGACTGGGAGCTGCCTGATGCCGACCCTTGCCGACCTCGGGGCACGAATCTTCGACCCGCTCTTTGCCATGCCCTTTTTCACGGGGCTGGTCTTTGCCGTCTTGCTGCCACTCTTTGGCGCCTACCTGCGCCTGCGCGACGAATGGCTGGCGGCGCTGGCCTTTGCGCAGACGGCAGCGGCTGGCGCGCTGCTGGCGATGCTCGGCGGCGTGCCGCTGCTGCTGGGCGGAATCGGCGCCGCGACCGCCGCTGCCGGGCTGAAGACGCTCTTCGAAGGGGCCACGCGAGGGGTGCAGGGTGCCGCCTACGCCATGTTGCTCGTCGCCGGCTGGGG
>JAKJEY010000026.1 GCA_022705165.1 Pseudomonadota bacterium | reverse complement strand
CGACCTCCGCAGCCAAGCCCGCCGACACGCCGCCGCCGTCCGAGAAGGCGACGAAGCCGGCGGATAAGCCGGCAGAAAAACCCGCCCAGAAAACCGCTGAAAAACCGGCAGAAAAGGCGCCCGAGAAACCGGCCGCCAAGGAAGATTCCCAGCGTGCCGCGGCCATTCTCGCCGGCAAGCCGACCGAGTCCGCCAAACCCGCACCCGCCACCAACGGTGAATTTGTCGTGCTGATCGGTGCCTTCGCCAATCCCGCCAACGTCAAGCAGTTGCAGGGCAAACTAGGCGAACTGAACATCAAGGTCTATACCGAAGTACTGGATTCGCCGCAGGGCAAAAAGACGCGCGTGCGCGCCGGCCCCTTCCCGAGCCGCGATGCGGCGGAGAAGGCGCTGGAGAAGATGAAGCGGATCGGCGTCAATGGCGTTGTTGCCGCGAAGCAGTAAGCGCAGGGACTGTTTGTGACGGTGTTCGACTATGGCGTAATCGCCATTCTCGTTGCGTCGCTGGCCCTGGGCTTGTGGCGTGGCCTGATCGGCGAGGTGCTGGCCTTGCTGGCCTGGGTGCTGGCAGGATTGGCGGCATGGCAGTTCGGGCCGGAGATCGGCGCCCTGCTGACGGCGATTGCCGATCCGGGGTTGCGGGTGCTGGCCGGTTACGCCACCGTGTTCTTCGCGGTGCTGGTCGTGCTCGGGCTGTTGCGCCTCGCGATCCGCGGCCTGCTGAAGGCGCTCGGTTTGACGGCGGTCGATCGCCTGCTCGGTGTCGTCTTCGGACTGGCGCGGGGTATGCTGATCGTGCTGATTGCAGTGGCGGTCGGGGGTATGACCTCGGCGCCGAAGGAACACTGGTGGCGCGCGGCGGCGCTGTCGGAACCGCTGGAAACGGCGGTGCTGGCATCGCGGCCCTGGTTGCCGCCGGAAGCGGCGAAACGGATTCATTTCAGGTAGCAATCTGGTAGGAAACCACGAAGATGTGCGGAATTATCGGCGTTGTAGCAAGCACCCCGGTCAACCAGCTGCTGTACGACGGCCTCATGGTGCTGCAGCACCGCGGCCAGGATGCAGCGGGCATTGCCACGGCGGAAGGCAACACCTTCCACATGCACAAGGGGCCGGGGCTCGTGCGCGATGTCTTCCGCACCCGCAACATGCGCGCACTGCCGGGCAACATGGGCATCGGCCACGTGCGCTACCCGACGGCCGGCTCGGCGTACAACTTTGCCGAGGCGCAGCCGTTCTACGTCAATTCGCCCTTCGGCATCGTGCTCGGTCACAACGGCAACCTGACCAACACGCAGCAGTTGCAGGAAGAGATGTTCCGGCTCGATCGCCGTCACATCAACACCAACTCCGATTCGGAAGTGCTGCTCAATGTGCTGGCGCACGAACTGCAGGCGTGCGCGCATGGCTATGAACTCGACGTGGATAGCATCTTCCAGGCCGTGGCCGGGGTGCATCGTCGCTGTCGTGGCGCCTATGCCGTGGTCGCCATCATCGCCGGCTACGGCCTGCTCGCCTTCCGCGACCCGCACGGCATCCGCCCGCTGGTCTATGGCGCCAACGAGACGGAGGCCGGCGTCGAGTACCTGGTCGGCTCCGAATCGGTGGCGCTCGATACGCTCGGCTTCTCGGTGATCCGCGACGTCGAGCCCGGCGAGGCCATCTTCATCGATCTCAACCACCAGCTGCACACGCGCCAGTGCGCGCAACAGCCGGTGTATTCGCCGTGCATCTTCGAATACGTCTATCTCGCGCGACCGGACTCCGTCATCGACGGCGTGTCGGTCTACGAAACCCGCCTGCGCATGGGCGAGCATCTCGCCGAAAAGGTCCGGCAGCACATTCCGGTCAGCGAGATCGACGTGGTGATCCCGATTCCAGATTCCTCGCGTCCGTCGGCGATGGAACTGGCCCAGACACTGGGCATTCCGTACCGCGAAGGCTTCGTCAAGAACCGCTACATCGGCCGCACCTTCATCATGCCGGGGCAGTCGACGCGCCGTAAATCGGTGCGCCAGAAACTCAATACCGTCGGCGAGGAATTCCGCGGCAAGCGCGTCCTGCTGGTCGACGATTCGATCGTGCGCGGCACCACCAGCCGCGAGATCGTCGAGATGGCCCGTGCTGCCGGTGCGCTCAAGGTGTACTTTGCCTCGGCCGCACCCCCGGTGCGTTTCCCGAACGTCTACGGCATCGACATGCCGACGCGCGGCGAACTGATCGCCACTGGCCGCAGCGACGAGGAAATCGCCGCCGAGATCGGTGCCGACGGGCTCGTCTATCAGGACATCGATGCCCTGAAGACCTCGGTGCGCGAACTTTCCGATCGCCTGTCGTCCTTCGATGCCTCATGCTTCGACGGCTGCTACATCACCGGCGACATCAGTCCCGAGTACCTCGACGAGATCGAGGCTGCACGCGACGGCGCGCCGAAAAAGGATCGAGAGGACGGCGGCGCCTCGCAGCAGATGCACCTCAACCTGATGTCGGCGGAGTAACACGATGGCCGACAAGTACCGACTCGAGACGCTGGCCGTTCGCGAAGGCATCGAGCGCTCGCAGTTCAACGAGCATTCGGAGGCGCTGTACCTCACCTCCAGCTTCGTCTTCGACAGCGCGGCGCAGGCCGCTGCGCGCTTCTCCGGCGAGGAGGAAGGCAACGTCTACTCGCGCTTCACCAATCCGACGGTGAACGCCTTCCAGCAGCGCCTGGCGGCGCTCGAAGGTGCCGAGGCGGCGGTGGCCACGGCGAGTGGCATGTCGTCGATTCTGGCGCTGATCATGGCCCACCTCTCGGCCGGCGACCACATCGTCGCCTCGAACAGCCTGTTCGGCGCGACGCTGCAGATGCTCAACAACATCCTGTCGCGCTTCGGCATCACCACCACCTGCGTCTCGCAGACCGATGTCTCGGCCTGGGAAGCGGCGATCCGCCCGAACACGAAGCTCTTCTTCCTCGAGACGCCGTCCAATCCGCTGACCGAAATCGCGGATATCAGGACGCTGTGCGATGTCGCGCATGCGCGGAACATCCTCGTCGCCGTCGACAACTGCTTCTGCACGCCGATCCTGCAGCGTCCGCTTGATCTGGGCGCTGACCTGGTCGTGCATTCGGCGACCAAATATCTCGACGGCCAGGGGCGCGTGCTCGGTGGTGCCGTCGTCGGCGCGAAGACATTCACCGACCCGGTGCTCGCCTTCCTGCGTACCGCCGGCCCGACGCTTTCCGCGTTCAACGCCTGGGTGCTGCTGAAGGGACTGGAAACGCTGCAGATCCGCATGGAGGCGCAGTCGGCCAAGGCGCTGCAGCTGGCGCAATGGCTGGAAGCGCATCCGAAGGTGGCGCGGGTGTTCTACCCCGGGCTGCCGTCACACCCGCAGCACGCGCTGGCGATGCGCCAGCAGAAGAACGGCGGCGCCATCGTCTCGTTCGAAGTGAAGGGGGCACGCCCCGAAGCCTGGCGCGTCGTCGATTCCTGCGAACTGCTGTCGATCACCGCCAACCTCGGCGACACCAAGACGACGCTGACGCATCCGGCATCGACCACGCACGGCCGCATCTCGGCCGAAGCGCGTGCCGCAGCCGGCATCAGCGAAGGATTGCTGCGCGTCGCGGTCGGGCTGGAAGCGGTCGAGGATCTGCAGGCCGATCTCGACCGCGGTCTTTCCCGGAACTGACTGCCGCCGCTTACTGCGCGGCGCGCGTCCGGCTGCGCCGGCTCAGGTCCGGGTGCTCGTCGGCGTGGCGCGAGAGCGCCGATTTCACATCGGCCGGCAGCATCAGGTAGGTCATCAGGCTGGCGCCGCTGCACAGCAGCCAGAAAAGCAGGAAGCCGATGGAGTAGGTCGTCATCGGCGAGACGTTGATCGGCTGGCCGAGCAGGTAGAGTTGCTGCGGGTCGATCAGCGTGAAGAAGACCACTTCGGCGATGCCTGCTGCCGTAAAGGCCGGCCACAGGACCCAGATGATCATTTTCATCTTGTTATGTCTCCTCGTGTTGGGGAGCTGCCATCATCCCCGAAAATTCACTTACGCAAACAGCCGATAAGAAATATTGATTTCCTCATGGCATGAGCTCCGCGTGCTAGACTGCGCGCCTCAGTCCTGCCGCCGGTCAGTCGCGGCGGGGCCTCTCCGACCTTCGCGGTCATACTCCCGAGATTTCCACGGTTCCGACTGATGCGCCTGCGGCGCGGGGCCGTCCTCCATCGTTCCGGAGCATCAACATGAAATTTTCAGACCTTGGCCTGTCGGCCGAGATCCAGCGTGCCATTGCCGAGCAGGGCTACGACACCCCGACCCCGATCCAGCAGCAGGCGATTCCCGTCGTCCTCGCCGGGCGCGACCTGATGGCCTGCGCGCAGACCGGCACCGGCAAGACTGCCGGCTTCACGCTGCCCATCCTGAAGCTGCTGCAGGGCAAGCGTGCCCGGCCAAGGCAGCCGCGCGTGCTGGTGCTGACGCCGACGCGCGAACTCGCCATGCAGGTCGAGGAAAGCGTGCGTACCTACGGCAAGCACCTGCCGACCACCTCGCTCGCCGTCTTCGGCGGCGTCGGCATGAACCCGCAGGTGCAGGCGCTGGCGCGTGGCGTCGACATCCTCGTCGCTACGCCGGGCCGGCTCATGGACCACATGCAGCAGAAGACAGTCGACCTGTCGGCCGTCGAGATCCTCGTCCTCGACGAAGCCGATCGCATGCTCGACATGGGCTTCATCCGCGACATCCGCAAGATCCTCGCCGTGATGCCGAAGCAGAAGCAGAGCCTGCTCTTCTCGGCCACCTTCTCCGACGACATCCGTGAGCTGGCCCAGAGCTTCCTGCACAATCCGGAGAGCGTCGAGGTGGCACGCCGCAATACCGCGGCGGAATCGGTGACGCAGCGCGTCATCCACGTCGACCGCGAACAGAAGCGCGACCTGCTGGTGCACCTTTTCCAGACGCACGCCTGGCATCAGGTGCTCGTCTTCACGCGCACCAAGTATGGTGCCGATGCGCTGGCGAGAAAGCTCGACAAGGCCGGCATCCGTGCCGCGGCGCTGCACGGCGACAAGAGCCAGGGCGCCCGCGTGCGGGCACTCAACGACTTCAAGGACGGCAAGCTGACGGCGCTGGTCGCCACCGACATCGCCGCGCGCGGCCTCGACATCGACGCGCTGCCGCACGTCATCAACTTCGAGCTGCCCAACATGCCCGAAGACTACGTGCATCGCATCGGCCGCACCGGCCGTGCCGGCATGGAAGGCGAAGCACTGTCGCTGGTCTGCGCCGACGAGCGCGCCTACCTGCGCGACATCGAAAAGCTGATCAAGCGCGATCTGGAAAAGCTGACGCTGCCGGGCTTCGAACCGACGGTGACGACCGAGGTGCCACCGCCGAAGCGTGGCGGGGGAGGGCAGAATGCACCGCGGCAAGGGCAACAGCAGCCGAAGCAAAAGCAGGCACAGCGCAGCGGTGGCTCAGGCCAGCCGCAGAGCGCCAATCGTGGTCGCCGTCAGGGCGGCGGTAAGCCGCAGGGCGGTGAACAGGGGACATCGGCCGCCAAGCCGGGGCATCGCAGCGGGCAGCGGCATCACTGAGTCTGCTGCTTGCACAAATGAAAATGGCCACGAGGAATTCGTGGCCATTTTCATTTTGAAGGTCCGGTTTTCGATGCTGGTGCAGCTGTTTACGACCCTTAGCGGTCTGTCGGCCTAAACAGCGAAATGCCGGTACTTCACCAAGTAATAAATTCCAGCACCAATGATTAATAGCCATAGGTAGACCTGCTTTGACACCACGAGCGGCCAGTAGGCAACCAATAAGGCAATCCGTTGAACAATTTTGTCCTCTCCGCTCCGAGATTTACGCAACCACTCACGCTCGACTTCAAACCAGCAGAACGCAGGATGAATCCAACACGAAATGAGAACGATCCACCACGTGAACAGGCAAACTACGAGAGTCGCGAGAGTTCCGAATTTGAATCGAAAAGTAATCGCTAGCACTGCGAACCATGCAAGAAGAACAAGAATGTAAAACACCAATTCATCCCTCTTCCAGAAGCACTTCACCTTGCGTGAAATCTCTTCAGGACTATTCGATTCGTTGGTGTTTTCTGACATCACTTGTGCGATGTGTCTATTTGGATAACGGATGACGGCTTCTGGCCAATAGTACCCGTTCGGCATTTTTCCGGAAAGCCGCCATCCGCGACTTGATATTCACTCAGCGGCGATCAACGCCAGCAGTTCCTCGCCATAGTGCTCGATCTTCGCGGCGCCGATGCCGCTGACCATGGCGAGATGCCCGCGTGTCGTCGGGCGCATTTCGGCGAGTTCACGGAGTGCCTTGTCGTGCAGGATGACGTAGGCCGGGACGCCCTGTTCGCGGGCGGTGTCGGCGCGCCACTGGCGCAGCGTTTCGAATAGCGTTGCGTCTTCGGTGGAGAGGTCGGCGAGCAGCGTTGTGGTCTTCGCCTTCCTGGCTGCTTTCGACTTCGCGCTGCCTTTCTTCACCACGTGGCGGCGCAGTTCCAGCGTGCGCTCGCCCCTGAGCAGCGGGCGGGCCTCTTCCGTCAGTTTCAGCGCGCCATGTTCGGCGAGGTCGGCGTGCAGCATGCCGGCAGCGACAAGCTGGCGCAGCACGGCGCGCCACTCTGCGTCGTCGAGATCGGCGCCGATGCCGAACACCGAGAGCTGGTCGTGGCCCCATTGCGCGGCCTTGTCGCTCTTCTTGCCGCGCAGCACGTCGATCACGTGCAGCGCGCCGAAGCGCTGGCCGGTGCGGTAGACGGCAGAGAGTGCCTTCTGTGCGACGACGGTGCCGTCGAACAGCTCGGGCGGATCGAGGCAGACGTCGCAGTTGCCGCAGGGCGTGGTCTGCTCGCCGAAGTAGTCGAGCAGCACGACGCGGCGGCAGCGCGGTGCCTCGCAGTAGGCGAGCAGGGCATTGAGCTTCTGTGCCTCCAGCCGCTTCTGTTCGGGCGGTGCGTTCGATTCGTCGATGCGCGAGCGTTGCAGTACGACGTCCTGCAAGCCGTAGGCCATCCACGCTTCCGAGGGGTCGCCGTCGCGGCCCGCGCGGCCGGTTTCCTGGTAGTAGGCCTCGATGCTCTTCGGCAGGTCGAGGTGCGCGACGAAGCGCACGTCCGGTTTGTCGATGCCCATACCGAAGGCGATCGTCGCGCAGATGACGACGCCGTCCTCGCGCAGGAAGCGGCGCTGGTTCTCGGCGCGGCTCGCGGCATCCATGCCGGCATGGTAGGGCAGGGCGCTGAAACCCTGCTCGTTCAGCCAGTCGGCGGTTTCCTCGACCTTCTTGCGCGACAGGCAATAGACGATGCCGGCCTCGCCCTTTCGGTCGGCGAGGAAGCCGAGCAGCTGGCGGCGCGGGTTGTCCTTCTCGACTACGGTGTAGCGGATGTTCGGGCGGTCGAAGCTGGAGATGAAGATGCGCGCCTCGTCGAGGCCGAGGCGCTGGATGATCTCGTTGCGCGTCGCCTCGTCGGCGGTGGCGGTGAGCGCGATGCGCGGGATGTCCGGGTAGCGCTCGTGGAAGGCGGAGAGCTGGAGGTACTCCGGGCGGAAATCGTGGCCCCACTGCGAGACGCAGTGCGCCTCGTCGATGGCGAACAGCGCGATGCGGCCTTGCGCGTGCAGCCGTTCGATGAGCCCGGCGCTGCGCTCGCCGGCGAGGCGCTCGGGGGCGATGTAGAGCAGATCGAGGCCATCGTCTCCGCCGGAGAAAAGCTTCTTCTCGATCTCCTGCACCTGCGGCCAGTCCAGCGTCGAGTTGAGGAAGGCGGCGCGCACGCCGGCCTGCAGCAACGCATCGACCTGATCCTGCATCAGCGCGATCAGCGGCGAGACGACGATGCCGACGCCCGGCCGGAGCAGCGCCGGGATCTGGTAGCAGAGCGACTTGCCGCCGCCGGTCGGCATCAGTACCAGCGCGTCGCCGCCGCCGGCGACGTGCGTGATGATCTCCTGCTGGCTACCCCGGAAGGCGGGGTAGCCGAAGGTGGTGCGGAGAATGTCCTGTGCGCGGTCGCTCACCCGGCGGATTCCTTCTTCTCGGGAATCAGCCACGAGGCGGCCATGGAGATGGCGAGGATGGCGCCGACGACGCCGAGCGAGAGGAAGACCGGGATCTTGAACCACTCGACGATGAGCATCTTGGTGCCGATGAAGATCAGCACCATCGCGAGGCCGTACTTGAGCAGGTGGAAGCGGCCGGCGAGATCGGCGAGCAGGAAGTACAGCGCCCGGAGACCGAGGATGGCGAAGATGTTCGACGTCATGACGATGAACGGGTCGGTGGTGATGGCGAAGATTGCGGGGATGGAGTCTACCGCGAAGATCACGTCGGTGATGCCGATCAGGATGACGACGACGAACAACGGCGTGAACCAGCGGGCACCGTCCTGCATCAGCCACAGCTTTTCGCCGACGAAATCGCGCGTGATCTTCAGGTGGCCGCGCATCCATTTCAGGATCGGGTTCTTCTCCAGATCCGGTTCATGGTCAGCCGCCCAGATCATCTTGATGCCGGTGATCAGCAGGAAGGCGCCGAAGACGTAGAGGATCCAGTGGAACTGGGCGACCAGCCAGGCACCGATCAGGATCATGATCGCGCGCAGCACGACGGCGCCGATGACGCCGATGATCAGCGCCCGCTTCTGCATTTCCGCCGGCACCGCGAAGGCGGTGAACAGCATGAGGAAGACGAAGATGTTGTCGACCGACAGCGACTTCTCGATCAGGTAGCCGGTGAGGAACTCGGTGGCCTTGAGGTTGGCCAGTTCCCGCCCGGCCGTGGCATCGAGCCAGAACCAGAGGCCGGCGTTGAAGACGAGTGCGAGCGCGACCCACAGGGCCGACCAGCCGAGCGCTTCACGCACGCCGACGGCATGCGAGCCCTTCTTGTCCAGTGCGATCAGGTCGATGGTGATGGCGACGACGACGAACAGCGCAAAGCCTGCCCACATCCAGCCGTTGGCAATTCCTTCCATGGCAGCCTCCTTACCAGCTGTTGTTGTGGCGAGGATCGATGCGGCGGAACTCACCGTCGATGACGCGGCCTGCCGTGGCTGTGTGCGAGTCGTGCACGGTGTGTCGCGCGCTGGCGGTGGCCGGACGCATCGCCGGCGCCATGGTACGACGCAGGACGAAGCCACCGACGCGCATCAAACCGCGCAACAGGGCAAGGCGGAGGAAATTGGAAATGCTGGGGAATTTCATTGTGTCGGCTCCATATCGTTAAGGCTTGCTGTCGAAGCCCCTTGCCGACACCGGCGCGTCAACGAAAAAGACCTTTGCCGGGGCGGCAAAGGTCTCGCTTGCAGAGGCGGTGCAGCGTTGAGTCCGCTGTTACCGCTTGCCCGACAGGCCGGAGGGTTTCAATGAAAACCTCGTATTGACGACCGGTCGATCCAGCTACTCCCCTTTGGGGTAAGGCGAATTCTGCCGAAGCCGGCGGCGCAGGTCAAGCACCGGCCAGTCAGGTGAGAAGTTCGCGCTGCAGATGCTCGCCGTCCCAGGCCAGGCATTCGCCCCGGGGCGCGCCGTTTTCGGCATGCCAGTCGGCCAGTACCCAGCGTTCGACGTGGATGCCGTCGACGATATGGTCGTGCGTCGCCGGCCGGTGCGTGTGGCCGTGGATGAAGGTGGCGTAGCCGTGTTCGCGCAGAAAGTCCTCGGTGGCGCCGGCGTTGACGTCCATCAGGTAGTCGGCGCGGCCGGCCTTGTCGGCCTTGCCCGCTTCGCTCTTCTCGCGCAGCGCGCGGGCGATGGCGTGGCGTTCGGCGAGTGGCTTCTGCAGGAAAGCGGACTGCCATTCCGGATTGCGCGACTGGGTGCGGAAAGACTGGTATTCGCGGTCGTCGGTACACAAGGCGTCGCCATGTGCGAGCACGAACTGCCATTCCGGCGTCGACAATATATAGGGGTCGGACAGCAGGCGGGCACCGCTGGCAGCCGCAAATCCATCGCCGAGCAGGAAGTCGCGGTTGCCGCGCATGACGTTCACGGCAACGCCGGCAGCAGCCAGCTCGCGCAGTGCGGAAACGATGGCGATATGCACCGGGTCATCGAGGTCGTCATCGCCGACCCAGTACTCGAAGAGATCACCGAGGATGTACAGCGCCTCGGCGGCGCGGGCGCGGCCGCCGAGGAATTTCAGGAAGAGCGCGTTGAGTTCCGGGGTCTGCGCCGAGAGGTGCAGGTCGGAAACGAAGAGGATCAAGCGCGCTCCTTGGGACACGTGCGGATCAAACCGCCTCGGCCTTTTCGATGACCACGTCGTCGACCGGTACGTCCTGGTGGAAGCCCTTGTTGCCGGTACGCACGGCGCGGATGGCGTCGATCGTTTCCATGCCTTCGGTCACTTCGCCGAAGACGCAGTAGCCCCAGCCCTGGCCGGACGGCGCCTTGAAGTCGAGGAAGTCGTTGTCGACGACGTTGATGAAGAACTGGGCGGTGGCCGAGTGCGGGTCGCCGGTGCGGGCCATGGCGATGGTGCCGCGCTTGTTCTTGAGCCCGTTGGCCGCCTCGTTGTCGATCGGTGCGCGGCATTCCTTCTGCTTCATGCCCGGCTCGAAGCCGCCGCCCTGGATCATGAAACCCTTGATCACGCGGTGGAAGATGGTGTTGTCGTAGTGGCCGGCGGCGACATAGGCGAGGAAGTTCTCGACCGTCTTCGGTGCCTTTTCGGCATCGAGCTGCAGGGTGAAGGCGCCGAGGCTGGTGGTGAATTTGACTTGGGACATGAGGTACTTTCCTTATTTTTCGGAGATGACTTTGACGGACTGGATGACGACCGGTTCGACCGGCACGTTCTGGTGCATGCCGCGGTTGCCGGCGCGTACCTGGGCGATCTTGTCGACGACGTCCATGCCTTCGGTGACCTTGCCGAAGACGGCATAGCCCCAGCCGTCACGCGACGGGTAGTCGAGCATGACGTTATCGATGTGGTTGATGAAGAACTGCGCCGTGGCCGAGTGCGGGTCCTGCGTGCGCGCCATGGCGATCGTGCCGCGGGCATTCTTGAGGCCGTTCTTGGCTTCGTTCTGGATCGGGGCCTTGGTCGGCTTCTGCGTCAAGTCGGCGGTGAAGCCGCCACCCTGGATCATGAAGTTCGGGATGACGCGATGGAAAACGGTGCCGTTGTAGAAGCCGTCCTGCACGTAGGCGAGGAAGTTCTTGGTCGAACCCGGCGCCTTGGCGTCGTCGAGCTCGATGACGATCCTGCCGAGGCTGGTCTGCATCTCGACCTTCGGGCCGGCCCAGGCGGCGACGGAGAGGCTCAGTGCGGCCACGAGCAGTGAAATCTTCTTGAACATCAGGCAGCTCCTTCGTAAATGATCTTCCAGTTGCCGTCCTCGCGGATCCAGTACTGGCGTTTCTTCATCTGGTTGGACAGATTGTTGCTCCGGTAATCCTGCTCGAAGGTGACGACCACCAGCTCCTCCTTGCCCGGGTTGCGGAACATCGAGAGGTTCTCGGTCTTGACCTTGATCCATTCCTTGCCGGCATTGACCTGGCGCTTCTGCTTCGCAAATTCGTCGAGGCCCTGCTTGCCGGCCTGGAATTTCTTCGAGTAATGGCGCAGGAAACGGTCGGTGTCGCGGCTTTCCCAGTCGGCGCGCCAGGTGTCGATGGTCTTGTTGAGTGCCGCGCGTTCCTTCTGCCAGTCGTCGAGTGACAGCCATTCGATTTCGTTGCTGATGATCACCGGCGTCAGTCCCGGCTGCAGGTTCTTGGCCAGTGCGTCGAGGTCGGTGTTCGCGAGCACGACGCAGCCGTCGGAAGCTTTCGGCGGGCGCGAGAAGGTGTCGGACGGCGTGCCGTGCAGCCAGATGCCATGGCCGTTGCGGCCCTGCCGCTTGTCCCATTCGTTCGGGTAATTGATCGGGAAGGCACCGCTACCGTAGAAATCGGTCAGCTTCTGGCGCGGCAGGCTGGTGGTGACGTGATAGACGCCGATCGGCGTCTTCTTGTCGCCTTCCTTCATCTTGTCGGCGCCGAGCTTGCCATGCGTGATGTAGTAGTCGGCAACAAAACGCGGACGGCCCTTGTCGTTCTCGTAAAGGTAGAGGCGAGCCTTCTGCGTGTCGACGACGACGGCGTGCTTCTGGTCCGGCTGCATCTGCAGCAGGTAGCGCGGCACGGCGTTGTTCGTCGGCTTCTGCTTGTAGGCCTTGAGGCGGGCGACGGCCTCGTCGCGCAGGTCGGCGACGCGCTCCTGCGGGGCGTTCGTGGCGTTGCCGAAGGTCGAGATCGGACGTGCACGGGCGAGCAGCAGGTCGCCCTTGATCAGGTGGCCAAGGCGGAAATTCGGGTGTTGGTGGAGCAGCGACTCGACGAGGTTGAGCGCGTTTTCGAGCTTGTTCTTCTCGATCTCGGCGTAGATGCGCACGAGTTGCGCCTCGATGCCGGCATCGGAATAGGTGGTCGTGGGGGCGCCGCTCTTGCCCGGAACGGGAAGCGCCGGTCCTACCGCAACGAGCGTCAGCAGTACGCCGCCAAAGGCGACACGACGCATCAGCCGACGCGTTCCTGCTGGATCAGCCATTTGCCGCCGCTGCGAATCATGACCAGGGTCTTGCCGGCCGACGAGTTGAGCGAGGCCGACTTGTAGTCCTGGCGGAACTTGACGGTGGCCTTGTCGCCATTGATCGTGACCTTGACGTCAGCGACGGACACGGAAATCTTGCCCGGCTTCTCGATGCGCTGCTGGCGTTCGGCTTCCCACGCCTTGCGCGCCATGCCGTTCGGCGTCTGGAAATCGCCTGCGTAGTGCGCCAGATAGGCCTTGACGTCCTTGCGCGACCACGCCGCAGCCCAGGCCTGCACGGCGCTGGTGATCTCGCCTTCGGCGGCAGCGGTGTCGCCGGCCGGTTTGGCCGGTTCGGCCGCGGGCTTGTCGATCGGCTTGGCGGCGACGGCAGGGGCCGCCACCGGCGCGACCGTAGCTGCCGGCGGGCTTGCCGGTTTTGCGGGTTCGGCGGCGGCAACCTTCACCGGCTCCGTCGGCGTCGCCTTCGGCGGCTCGACGGGCTTGGCGACGGTCGTCGGCCGGCCGGCTGGCCGGGCGTTGCCGGTGCTGATCAGGTCGCGGATCAGGGACAGCTTGCCCTGTGCCGTGGAATTGGCCGAATCGAGTTGCAGCGCCTTGTCGTAGGCCTGGCTGGCCAGCTTGGCGTAAACGTCGCCGAGGTTCTCGTAGGCGATGGCATAGGCCGGATGAGTCCTTATGGCCATTTCGAGCGCCGTGCGTGCCTTGTCGTACTGCTTCTGCTGCGCGTAGAGGACGGCGAGGTTGTTGTACGGCTCCGGCAGTTCCGGGTAGTCCTCGGTCAGCTTCGTAAACACGGCGATCGCATCGACCGGGCGGTTCATCTCGGTGAGGATGAGCCCCTTCATGAAGCGTCCCTGTGCATCCCGCGGCTTGCTGGCGATATAGGCGTCGGTTTTCTCGAGGGCCTGCGGGTACTGCCCGTTCTTCATCAGCTTCTGGATGTCGGCCAGGTTGTCGGCCTGTGCGATCGGCGACGCAAGGCCGATGGCAAGGGCGATCAAGAGGGCCGGCAGGCGGCTGGTGCGGAGTTGCTTCGGAAGGATGGAGGGCATCGCTGTGGTATACTTTTCGGCCAGGTTGGGTCGCGTAGAGGAACAGATGTTCCGTCTTGGCTGCAGTCTTGCGATTCTAGCAAGAAGCGCCGCGAATCCCAAACTTCATAACACGCTGATTACCCGACTTTCCGACCCCGCCGCTGGCCATCCAGAGCGCTTTTTGGCGTCCTTGCCGGGTAAGGCGAAACGAGCCCGCAAGATGCTGAAAATCTACAACTCCCTGACCAGGGAAAAGCAGGATTTCCACCCGATCGACCCCGGCCGCGTGCGCATGTACGTCTGCGGCATGACGGTCTACGACTATTGCCACCTCGGCCATGCCCGGGTGCTGGTGGTGTTCGACATGGTCCAGCGCTGGCTGAAGGCCTCCGGATACGACGTCACCTATGTCCGCAACATCACGGACATCGACGACAAGATCATCAGGCGCGCGATCGAGAACAAGGAGACGATCGGCCAGCTGACCGAGCGTTTCATCGGCTTCATGAACGAGGACGCCGCGGCGCTGGGCGTACAGCGCCCGGACCACGAGCCGAAGGCGACCGAATTCGTGCCGCAGATGCTGGACATGATCGGCCTGCTTGAAAGGAACGGCCTTGCCTACAAGGCGGCGGATGGCGACGTGAACTACTCGGTGCGCAAGTTTCCGGGTTACGGCAAGCTTTCCGGCAAGTCGCTCGACGACCTGCGCGCCGGCGAGCGTGTCGAGGTCGATTCCGCCAAGCAGGATCCGCTTGATTTCGTGCTCTGGAAGCATGCCAAGGAAGGCGAACCGTTCTGGACCTCGCCGTGGGGCAACGGCCGTCCCGGCTGGCACATCGAGTGCTCGGCGATGAGCTCGCAGCTGCTCGGCAAGCATTTCGACATCCACGGCGGCGGTCAGGACCTGCAGTTCCCGCACCATGAGAACGAGATCGCGCAGTCCGAAGGGGCGCACCAGTGCGGCTTCGTCAATTACTGGATGCATAACGGCTTCGTGCGTGTCGACGACGAGAAGATGTCGAAATCGCTCGGCAATTTCTTCACCATTCGCGAGGTCCTGAAGAAATACGATGCCGAGGTCGTGCGTTTCTTCATCCTGCGTGCGCACTACCGCAGCCCGCTCAATTATTCCGACGTGCACCTCGACGATGCGCGCCAGTCCCTGACCCGTCTCTACACGGCCCTCAAGGGCTTCGAGGCGGTGGCGCCGGCGATCGACTGGAACGAAGCACATGCGCAACGTTTCCGGGCGGCACTGGACGACGATTTCGGGACGCCGGAAGCGGTGGCCGTGCTGTTCGACCTGGCCGCCGAGATCAACCGCTCGCATTCGGCGGCCATGGCAGCGCAGCTGAAGGGGCTGGCTGGCGCGATCGGCCTTCTCGCGCGCGATCCGCAGGACTTCCTGCAGGCCGCACCTGCGGCCGAAGGCGGTCTCGATGCCGCGGCGATCGAGCAGATGATTGCCGACCGCG
Source organism: Pseudomonadota bacterium (assembly GCA_022705165.1). Classification (GTDB taxonomy): domain Bacteria; phylum Pseudomonadota; class Gammaproteobacteria; order Burkholderiales; family Rhodocyclaceae; genus Proximibacter. Next base: position 4,842 of record JAKJEY010000026.1, on the reverse strand, counting down.
CCGCGGCGAAGAAGGCGAAGAACTTTGCCGAGGCCGACCGCATCCGCAGCGAACTCACTGCCGCCGGTATCGTGCTCGAGGATTCTGCCACCGGCACGACCTGGCGGCGTGCCTAAGTAGCGCGCTTTACACCTTGCATGGAACTGCGCCCGGGGAGCGGGCGCAGGGTGTCGAAACTTCGCGAAACCAGCCTCTGTGCGCCGGAGCGATGCGCAAGGCGGAAAGCAAACAATTGCGGTCGTGGAACGGCGGGGACTACGCCGCCGCTGGCGGCGGCGGAATGCGGATGACCCGGTTCTTGCCCTGGCGTTTGGCTTCGTAGGTGCCGCTGTCGGCACGCGCGACAAAGTCGCGGGGCGATTCGCCTGCAACGAAGGTCGTGACACCGATGCTGGCCGTGCACGTCACCTCCTGATCCGGCGCCGGCATGATTGCGCAGCGGGCAAATAGCGAGCGGATGCGCTCGGCCGCGGCTTCCGCCTTGTCGAGATCGGCCTCCGGCAACAGTGCCACGAACTCCTCGCCGCCATAGCGAAAAGCCTGGTCAGTGCGCCGCAGGCAGGCAGAGATGCATTCCGCCAGCTGGATCAGCACCTGATCGCCGGTTACATGGCCCCAGGTGTCGTTGAATTTCTTGAAGTTGTCGACGTCGAGCACCAGCAGCGCCAGCGAATGATGGTAGCGCTCGGCGCGATCCATCTCATCCCGCAGCCGTTGTGCGAAATGCCGGGCGTTGTAGAGGCCGGTCATGCCGTCGGTGATCGAGAGTACACGATAGCGGTCTTCGCTCTGCCGGAGCTGCTCCTCGGCACGCTTGCGCTCGGTGATGTCCTGCAGCGTCTCGATGGCGCCGATGAGCTTGCCCTGGGCGTCACGCAAGGGCGCTGCAGTGAAATACAACCAGCGGCCATTGCTACCGAAGGTGGGGAAGAAGTCCTCTGCCTCGTAGCCGCCGGCAACCACCTGCGATGGATGGTATTTCTTCGTGCCGTAGTACTGCGCCACGCGCTCTTCCATAGCGCCATCGAGCACGAGGTCGGCCATGCACGGGCGGGGGTCCGGGTAGAACGCCCGCCACTGCTCGTTGGTGCCGACAACCTTGCTCGCGGGCAGGCTGGTCAGCGCCGCACAGGCCTGGTTCCAGTGCGTGACGCGATGTTCGGCATCGATCACGAACATTGCCACGGCCGAACCGTCGATGATCTGCGTCAGGCGCCGCTCGCTCTCGAGTTGCAGTGATTCAGCGCGCTTGCGCTCGGTGATGTCGATCAGCGTCTCGATGGCCCCTATGGTCCTGCCGGCATCATCGTGCAGCGGGGCAGCGGCGAAATGCAGCCAGCGCCCGTTCTCGCCAAGACCGGGGAAATGGTCTTCGACCTCGTATACACCGGCGACCGTGTCCGATTTCCGGTAAAGCCCCGAGTAATAGTGGTCCATAAGGCGCTCGTCGGCGCCATCGAGAACGAGATCGGCAAGGACCGGGCGATCGTGCTCGTATACGTCCTTTGCCAGCTCGCGCGTGCCGATCGCGGATTCGGCCGTCCGGCCCAGCAGGCGCTCTGCGGCGCGATTCCAGTGGGTGACCTGATGCGTACGGTCGATCACGAAGGTGGCGACCGAGCTGCACTGGATGATCTGCCGCAACAGGTTTTCGCTGTCACGCAGTGCTTCCTTGGCGCGCTTCTGCTCGGTGATGTCCTGCAAGGTCTCGATGGCGCCGATGACCGTGCCCGTGCCATCGCGCAAGGGGGCGGCGGTGAAGAACAGCCAGCGCCCGGTCTCGCCGAAGTTGGGAAAGAAATCTTCCGCCTCGTAGGTATTGGCCAGCGTTTTCGAGCGGCGGTAGCCCTTGCTGCCGTAGTACTCCGCGACGCGCGCGTCGATGCCGCCGTCGAGAATGAGATCTGCCATGCAGGGCCGGGCGTGGTCGTAAAAGGCACGCCACTGGTTGCGGGTGCCGACCATCTCGATTGCCGCAATCCCGGTCAGGGCTTCGCAGGCCTCGTTCCAGTGCGTGACGCGATGTTCGCTGTCGATGACGAACATCGCGACCGAGCAGCCGTCGACGATCTGTGAGAGGTATTGCTGGCTTGCGCGCAGTTCGGCGTCGAGGCGGAGCCGCTTGTCGCGCTCGTGGACGCGGCGCATGAGGCCGGCGATGACATCCGGTAGCTGCCGTTGCCAGGCATTACCGACGTCAAGCATCTGCAGGTCGTCGATCCCGGCGCGCAGAAGGCCGATGGCCGAATCGAGGGATGGCGAGGCGATCAGCGCGATGGTGGGCGGCAGTGCGCCGGCGCTGGCGAGCCGGCTGTAGGTGCCGAGCAGCCGCTCATTGTCTTCATCGCAAAGGATCAGCAGGTCGCAGTCGTGCCCTGCATCCGCCAATAGCCGGCATGCGGCATCCACGTCCGCGGCCACGCGCAGCGAGCCGTCGCCGGTGATTGCCCGCAGGCCGTTGGCGACCCAGTTGTCGCCCTGATCCTGCAGGTCGAGCAGCAGGATATTCATATGAGTGTTCCGTTCTCCATGCTGGCGCTTACATCTTGCCTCAAGTCGTGCGCCATCGGCAACCGACAGGCCAAGAAAAAGCCCGCAACTGCGGGCTTTTCAGGGCGGCGGTGCGTGCTGTCAGCGCAGGACGCGGCCGCCGCTGCCGACAACGGTCAGGTCGACGAAACGTGAACCGGCGCGTTCGTTGGCGGTGAAACTGACGCGGAAGCCGCCGAGATCGAAATTCGACATGCCTTCAAGGGTCTGCACCAGTTTCTCGCGCGTCAGATCCTTGCCGGAGCGCTTGATGGCCTCGACCATCACCTTGGCGGTAATGTAGGCCTCGATCCCGTAGTAGGAGTAATTGGTGCTCTTTACACCCTGCATCAGTCGCTGATACTCGCGGACGACCGGCGTCGTGTCGTTGAACGGATAAGGCATTACTTGCGAGATGCCGATGCCGCGGGCGTCATTGCCGAGTTCGGCGACGAGCAGGTCGGCGCCGACGGGCGAGAGCGTCATGAACTGCGGGTTCTGGTTGATCTTGCGCATGGCCTTGACGAAGGCGGCAGTGGGCTTGTACAGCGTGACCATGACCACCGCCTGCGGTGACGACTTGGCGATCGCCTTGACCGCAGCATCGACGTCGAGCGAGTTGCGCTCCACGGTGCCGACGGCCGAAGGTTCCATATTGTGCTTCTTCAGCGCCGCCTTCACCCCGTCGAGACCGGAGAGACCGAAGCCGTCGTTCTGGTAGAACACGGCAATGTTCTTCAGGCCGAGGCCGACCAGCTGGTTCACGATGGCTTCCGTCTCATCGGCATAGCTGGCGCGGACGTTGAACATGTACTTGTTGTTCGGGTGATCCTTGACCGACTGGCGCAGCGTGCCGGCACCGGAGATCGTGCCGACCAGCGGCACCTTGGCCGGGCCGAAAACGTCGTTCATCGCCTGTGTCGTCGGGCTGGACCCGTAGTACTGGAGCAGCGCGAAAACCTTGCTTTCGTCGATCAGCTTCTTGGAGTTGGCGACGGTACGGTCGGTTTCGTAGCCGTCGTCGAGCGCGACGAGGTCGATCTTGCGACCATTGACGCCGCCCGCCTTGTTGATCTGGTCGAAGTACGCCGTGATGACGTTCTTCATGTCCTGTCCGTAGGCGCCGTTCGGGCCCGAGAACGGCGATGACATGCCCAGGGTGACGGCGGAATCGGTCACGCCCACTTCCGCCGACATGGCAGAACCCACCCAGCCGATCAGCGCCATCAGCGCCAGCTTGCGAACCAGTTTCATGCGACTGTCTCCTCCCGAGGTTTTTGCCGTGAATATACGGCTTCTATCGTCTAGGATGCGGCCAGAAGCTGACAAGGGTCTTACAAAAGTCGTAGTCGCGGGCCGGCTTTGCACCGGCGCCGCCAGAAAAACCGGCAGGGCAAGGCCCTCCCGGCTGGTCTGCAGGTCAGCCGGCGCTGAAGAAGTCCTTGACGCGATCCATCCACGACTTGGCGCGCGGATTGTGGCGGCCGCTGCTGCTGGCGCTGATTTCCTCGAGTTCGCGCAGCAGTTCCTTCTGGCGCTCGGTCAGGTTGACCGGCGTCTCGACCGCGACATGGCACATCAGGTCGCCGTGCGCACTGCTGCGCACGCCCTTGATGCCCTTGCCGCGCAGGCGGAAAACCTTGCCGCTCTGCGTTTCGGCCGGGATCTTGATCTTGGCGACGCCGTCCAGCGTCGTGATCTCGATCTCGCCGCCGAGCGCTGCCGTCGTGAAGCTGATTGGCATCTCGCAGTGCAGGTCGTTGTGCTCGCGCTGGAAGACGGCGTGCGGCTTCAGGTGAATCTGCACGTAGAGGTCGCCTGGCGGGCCGCCATTGACGCCATGTTCGCCCTCGCCGGTCAGCCGGATGCGATCGCCCTCATCGACCCCCGCCGGGATCTTCACCGCCAGGGTCTTGTGCTGCTTGATGCGGCCGGCGCCGTGGCACTCCTTGCACGGCTCGGGAATGATGCGGCCGGTACCGTGGCACTTCGGGCAGGTCTGCTGGATCGAGAAGAAGCCCTGTTGCAATCGGACCTGGCCGGACCCGGAGCAGGTCGGGCAGGTCTGCGGCTGCGTACCGGGCTTGGCGCCGGAGCCGTGGCAGTGCTCGCACTCCTCCATCGTCGGGATGCGGATCTTCGTCTCGGTGCCGAAGGCGGCCTGCTCGAGCGTGATCTCGAGGTTGTAGCGCAGGTCGGCGCCACGGTAGACGTTGGAACGCCCGCGCCCGCCGCCGCCACCACCGAAGATGTCGCCGAAGATGTCGCCGAACGCATCGGCGAAGCCATCGAAGCCCTGGCCGCCGGTGCCAC
>JAKJEY010000261.1 GCA_022705165.1 Pseudomonadota bacterium | reverse complement strand
CTGCGACGGAATAGCGGGCGTCGCAAAAATCGCTGAAAGCAGCCGCGCAGCGAGTGGGTCGCTGCGTTGCGGGCAGGTCGATTTTGCGTATAATCCGATGACTCGGGGACGTAGCTCAATTGGGAGAGCGTCGCGTTCGCAATGCGAAGGTCGTGGGTTCGAATCCCATCGTCTCCAGTCGGATTCAAGTCCGCTCGGTCTGCAATCTGACGCACCCGTCCTCGCAAAGCGGACGGGTGTTTTGTTTCTCCCCGAGCGATACAATCGGCCGCCTCGCGAATACGCATGCGGAACGCCATTTGTTTCGGAGGACACGGATGTTCGGCAATCTCGGCCAGATCGCCTCGCTGCTGAAAAACAGCGGCAAGATCCAGGAAAGCATGAAGCAGATGCAGGAACGCCTCGCCGCCGCGCGCTTCGTCGGCGAGGCCGGCGGCGGGCAGGTGCAGGCCACTGTCGACGGAAAAGGCGAGCTGATCGGCATCAAGATCGAACGCAACCTC
>JAKJEY010000260.1:268-504 GCA_022705165.1 Pseudomonadota bacterium | reverse complement strand
AGTTGCCGCTGCCCGTGGCATTGAGGCCCGCATGGTCGATAGCGCTGCGGAGATCGAGTCGTCCTGGCTCGAAGGCAAGGCACGGGTCGGGATCACCGCCGGTGCTTCAGCCCCCGAAGTGCTGGTAGAACAGGTGATCGACCGGCTCAAGGCGCTTGGTGTCAGCGTTGTTCGGCAGGATCAGGGCAGCCCGGAGAACGTCACGTTTCCGCTGCCGTTGGAGCTTCAGCGCTGAG
>JAKJEY010000260.1:0-228 GCA_022705165.1 Pseudomonadota bacterium | reverse complement strand
AAGAAAAAAGATAAGCGAACTGCGTGCTCGGAGCAAGTAGGGTTTGGCTTCGCGCGTAGATTGTTAGTATAATCCGCTCCCTCGCTGCTGTAGCTCAGTTGGTAGAGCAACTGATTCGTAATCAGTAGGTCACCAGTTCGATTCCGGTCAGCAGCACCAGCAATGCCAAAGCCCGCTCAGAGTCCGCTCTGCGCGGGCTTTGTTTTTCTGCAGTTCTCCATACGGTAC
>JAKJEY010000025.1 GCA_022705165.1 Pseudomonadota bacterium | reverse complement strand
CGGCGTGGCGAACGCGGGGGCGGCGATGAGGAAGGCGAGCAGGACGAGAAGGCGCTTCATGGGTACTCCGTGGATTATTTACCGGCGAGCAACTGCTTGATATCGCCAGCGAGATTGGCCGGGGCATCGCCGTGCTTGAGCAGCAGGCGCAGCCGCCCCTGAGGATCGAAGGCGTAGCTCCCGGTCGAATGGTCGATCGTGTAGGTCGCGGGCGTCGCGCCCGGCACCTTGGTGTAGAAGGCGCGGAACTCCTTGGCCATGGCCGCCGTCGTGGCTTCGTCGCCACGCAGGCCGACGAAGCTCGGGTTGAACTGCGGCACGTACTGCGCCAGGAGTTCCTGCGTGTCGCGTGCCGGATCGAGCGACGCAAACAGGACCTGCACGCGGGCCGCGTCATCGCCAAGCAGCTTCAGGGTTTCGTTCATCGTCATCAGCGTCGTCGGACAGACATCCGGGCACTGTGTATAGCCGAAGAAGAGGATGACGACCTTGCCCTTGTAATCCGCCAGCGTGCGCGCCTTGCCGGTATGGTCGGTGAGTGCGAAGTTCTTGCCCCAGTCGACACCCGAGATGTCGGTCGACTTGAAGGCAGGAGGCTTGTCGCAGCCGGTGAGCAACAGGCCGAGTGCGATCAGGCAGGCGAAGAGAAGTCTCATGGTCGGCAGGGGGAACATGGGCGGCGTTCGCGGCCATGGCGGCCGCTGTCTATGGCGGAGCGCGCATTATAGCGGAGCCTCGCGGGCCCCCGCCCTGATCCGGGTCAAAGTTGGCGGAGGGGCTATACTGCCGGAATTACCACTTTCATGAAGACCATGGCCAGTTCCTCCGACACCACGAGCATGGCGCTGTTCTGCGATTTCGAGAACATTGCCCTCGGCGTCCGCGACGCCAAATACGAAAAATTCGATATCAAGCCGGTGCTCGAACGCCTGCTTGCCAAGGGCAGCATCGTCGTCAAGAAAGCCTATTGCGACTGGGAGCGCTACAAGGGCTTCAAGGCCACCATGCATGAGGCGAACTTCGAGCTGATCGAGATTCCGCACGTGCGCCAGTCCGGCAAGAATTCGGCCGACATCCGCATGGTGGTCGATGCCCTCGACCTTTGCTACACCAAGGCGCATGTCGACACCTTCGTCATCATCTCCGGCGATTCCGATTTCTCGCCGCTGGTTTCCAAGCTGCGCGAGAACGCCAAGCAGGTCATCGGCGTCGGTGTGAAGCAATCGTGTTCTGACCTGCTGGTCACCAACTGCGACGAGTTCATCTATTACGACGACCTGGTGCGCGACCGCGAGTCGCAACGCTCGGCCAGTCGCCGTGAGCAGCCGGCGAAGCGCACGCCCGAGGAGGAGAAGAAGCGTCGCGACGAAATCGAGGCGCGTCGGCTCAAGGCCGTCGAGCAGGCGATCGCCACCTTCGAGGACCTCATCGCGGTGCGCGGCGATGCCGAGCGCATCTGGGCGTCGCAACTCAAGGAGGCGATAAAGCGCCGCAACCCGGGCTTCAACGAAAACTATTTCGGTTACAAGACCTTCGGCGCCTTGCTCGAAGATGCCGCGACGCGTGGCGGGCTGGGTGTCGGGCGCGACGAGAAATCCGGTACCTACGTGACCCGCGCTGCCGTACGGCAGGCCTTGCCGGTGGTGGTCGAGGTGGCACAGACCGCCGAGCCCGTCGCCGTGGCGGCCTCTTCCGACGCGTCGGGCGAGCCGGGGGAGTCGAAGCCGGCGGCGAAGCGTCGCAGCCGTGGCGGGCGCAAGGCGGCGGGTGACAAGAAGGAAGTCGCCGCAACGGTCGAGGCGCCGCCGGCGGAAGTCGTTGTGGCTGCGGTCGCCGAAGCGCCGTCGCCAAAGAAGCCACGCGCCAAGGCGCCGGCCCGTCCGCGCCGCAAGCAAGGGGAGCCTGCCGCCAATTGACGGCAGGCAGTGCCTGAAAATGAAAAAGCCGCGACGTGTCGCGGCTTTTTCATGGGTGCGGCAGGGGATCAGGCAGCGGCCTGCACCGGAATCTTGTGGCCCTTGCGCACGATGCGGTTCTGCGAGTCGACATAGATCAGCGCCGGCTCGTATTTCGAGAGCTCTGCCTCGGTATAGCTGGCAAACGTGGCGATGATGAGGATGTCGCCGGGCGCGGCACGACGCGCGGCCGAGCCGTTCACCGAGATCACGCCGCTGCCGCGCTCGGCGCGGATGGCATAGGTCGTGAAGCGTTCGCCGTTGTTCACGTTCCAGATGTCGATCTGCTCGTACTCGCGGATGTTGGCGGCTTCCAGCAGATCTTCGTCGATGGCACAGGAGCCTTCGTAATGAAGATCGGCGTGCGTCGTCGTCACGCGGTGCAGCTTGGACTTCAGCATCGTTCTTTGCATGGCTTCACCCGTGCATAGATGAGTTGGGGGAACGGCATTGTAGCGGCAATTGTGCCTCTGTCAATGTCTCAATTGTGACATTGTTGCGATGCTCAAACTTCAATGTTATCAATGAGTCGCGTACTGCCAAGGCGGCTTGCTGCAAGCACCACCAGCGGCGGGTTTCCGGCTGCCGGCGATTTGAGGTCAGACTGTTGTCGCACTGCAACATAATCGGTCTTCCAGCCGGCTTCGGCCAGTGCCGCGACGGCGGCCTGCTCGAGCGCCGCATAATCGGTGTTGCCGGCGCGGATCGCATCGCGGATCCGTCGCAGTTCCCGGGAGAGGCGCACGGCTTCCGCGCGCTCCGCCGGCGACAGGTACCCGTTGCGCGACGACAGGGCCAGCCCGTCTTCGGCGCGTACCGTTTCACCGCCGACGATCTCGATCGGCAGCGCCAGCTGGCGCGCCATGTTGCGCAGGACCATCAGCTGCTGGTAGTCCTTCTTGCCGAACAGTGCGACCTGCGGCTGGACGATGTTGAAGAGCTTGAGCACGACGGTGGCCACACCCCGGAAATGTCCGGGGCGGAACTCGCCGTCGAGGATGTGCTGGATATCCGGCGGTTCGACCGTGTATTCCTGCGGCTCCGGGTAAAGATCGGCTTCGGTCGGCGCGAACAGCACGTCGACGCCGGCAGCGCGCAGCTTGGCGCAATCGTCCTCGAAGGTGCGCGGATACTTGTCGAAATCCTCGTTCGGGCCGAACTGCAGGCGATTGACGAAGATGCTGGCGACGACCGTGTCGCCATGGGCACGGGCCTGCGTCATCAGGCTGATGTGGCCCGCGTGCAGGTTGCCCATGGTCGGGACGAATACGATGCGGCCGCGATCCTTCAGCGCAAGGCGCAGATCGGCGACACGGGAATGAATCTCCATTGGTGGCTTTCTCCTGTTGGGCGGCCCTCTGCGGGGCGGTTCTTCTGCTGCCCAGTCTATCAGTAACAGTGCTCTGGTGCGGGGAAGCTGCCGTCCTTCACTGCCGCCACATAGGCGGCGATGGCGGCGGCTACCGTTGGCTGGCCGGCCATGAAATTCTTCACGAAGCGCGCCTTCCGGCCGGGGGCGATGTCGAGCATGTCGTGCAGCACCAGCACCTGGCCGGCACATTCCTTCGCGGCGCCGATACCGATGGTGACGAGCGACAACAGCGACGAGACCTCGGCCGCCAGTGCGGCGGGAATCGCCTCCAGCACCATCAGCGTGGCGCCGGCTTCCTGCTGTGCCAGGGCGTCGGCCTTCAGTTTCGCCGCACCGGCGTCATCCTTGCCCTGCACGCGGTAGCCGCCGAGCTGGTGCACCGATTGCGGTGTCAGACCGACGTGCGCACAGACCGGAATGCCGCGGCTGGTCAGGAAATGCGTGGTTTCCGCCATTTCGGCGCCGCCCTCGATCTTGACCATCTGCGCACCGGCCGCCATCAGCGTCACGGCATTGCGGAAGGCCTGCGCCGGCGATTCCTGGAAGCTGCCGAAGGGCATGTCGGCGATGATCAGCGGCCGCTGCGAGCCGCGCGCGACTGCCGCGGTGTGATAGGCGATGTCCGCGACCGTGACCGGCAGCGTCGAATCGTGGCCCTGCAGGACCATGCCGAGCGAGTCACCGATCAGCAGCGCATCGACGCCAGCTGCGTCGCACAGAGCGGCGAAGCTCGCGTCGTAGCAGGTCAGCACGGCGACCTTTTCGCCGGCGGCCTTTTTCTTCAGCAGATCAACGTGGGTCATGCGCCGAGTGGCACTTTGGGCTGACATCTTTCATTCTCCCCGGTTGAAATAACCGCGCTGGCCGCGCATCGCCTCGATGCGCTCGACCAGCAGGCGGAAATCGTCGTCACGATCGACGAAGTTGAGGTTCTCGGAATTGACCACCATCACGGGCGCTGCATCGTAGTTGTAGAAGAAGCGACTATAGCGTTCGGCGAGTTCGGTCAGGTAGGTGTCGGAAATACGGCGCTCGATGTCGATGCCGCGCTTTCGCACGCGGGCGATCAGCGTCTCCGGCCTGGCCTGCAGGTAGATGACGAGGTCGGGCGTCGGTGCCTGCGGCGACACGCGCTCGTAGATCTGCCGGTAAAGCTCGTACTCGTCATCGGAAAGCGTCAATTGGGCGAAGATCGGATCCTTTTCCAGCAGGTAATCGACGACGACACGACGGCCGAAGAAGTCCGGTTGGGCGAGATCGCGCAACTGGTCCATGCGCTGGAACAGGAAGAAAAGCTGTGTCGGCAGCGCATGGCGCGCCTGATCCTGATAGAAACGCGTCAGGAACGGGTTCAGTTCCGGCTGCTCGAGTGACGTCTGCGCCTCGAGGTGCGAGGCGAGACGGCGGGCGAGCGACGTCTTGCCGACGCCGATCGGGCCTTCGACAACGATGTGGCGTGCCGATTCGAGAACGTTGCGCTGCGCCATTCGAGCGTATCAATGGTCCATGCAGAGGATGTCAGGTGAACTGTCACCATTCACCGCCATTCGCTCAAGGCAGGCGAGTACGCCGCGGCTGGCCTCTTCCATCCGGGCGGCCGCATCGACGGCGCCGGCAAGATCGCCCGCCCGGTGCAACGCCAGCGCTTCGCGCCCGCAGCGGTGAACCTGTACGTGCGGATCTTCCATGCTGCGATAGCCATCGAGGCGGGAGAAGCAGGCCTTGCCTTCGCCCTCGTAATACCACTTGCCGAGCCGGCAGCCTGAATGTTCGGCGAGCTCGTCCGGCTGTTTCTGGATGAGCCCCATCAGCACCTGATAGACGTCGAACTTGAAGATCAGGTGATCCATCTTCGCCAGTTCCACGAAGCTGCGCAGGGCCGACGTCGCGATCGCCCGCTCCATCTGCTTCGACAGCCCGGTGATGCCGGCCATGCTCTCCGATGCCCGCGTTCCCTGCGTGCTGAAGGCTTCCGACTGCTCGGCGAGGTGCCCGATACTCGTGTTCGCAGCCGAGGTTTCGTGCTGGATCGTGCCTACAAGCTCCGAAATATCCTTGGTCGCCAGCGTCGTTCTTTCCGCCAGCTTGCGCACCTCGTCGGCGACGACTGCGAAACCGCGGCCTGCCTCGCCCGCGCGTGCCGCTTCGATGGCGGCATTGAGGGCAAGCAGGTTGGTCTGGTCGGCGATTTCCTTGATCAGGTTGACGATGCCACCGATCTTTTCAGCGGCCGTCTGCAGTCCGACCACCTTGTCCATCGCTGCACGGGAGTCGTCTGCCAGACGGGTCAGCTCGCTGCTGATGCCCTGCACGGCGGCGTTGCTCTCGGCAGCAAGGCCGCCTGCACGCACCGTTTCCTGTTTCTCGTCGCGCAGGCGATCAGCGAGGACGGCGAGCGTCTGCTGCGACTCGCCGAGCGAATCACGATAGGCCCTGAACTGCTGGAAGAGACGGTGCAATGCCGCCAGCTCGTCGCTGTGCTTGCTGCTGGTCCGTTCCGCCTCGTCCGCTCTGGATTCTGCGGCCGTCGCACGCGACTGCCACTGGCGGCTTTCTTCCTCGAGCGCCTTGACGCGCGCTTCCAGCGTACGGATCAGTGTGCCGTTACCAAACATCGAGGACCTCCAGGGGGTTAGCTGCGGAAGATGAAATAAACGGCGCCTAGGATACACAGCCCGGCCCAGAGATAGTCAAGTTTCAGCGGCTGCTGCATGTAGAAGACGACGAAGGGTACGAATACCGTCAGCGTGATCGCTTCCTGCAGGATCTTCAGCTGCGCCAGTGACAGTTCGTGGTGACCGATGCGGTTGGCCGGCACCTGCAGCAGGTATTCGAACAGCGCGATCCCCCAGGATGCCAGCGCGGCGATCCACCACGGCCGGTCGTTGAGGTTCTTGAGATGCGCGTACCAGGCAAAGGTCATGAAGACATTGGAGGCAGTGAGCAACAGCACCGTCTTCCACAGGACCGGGATGTTCTGCAGGAAGCTCATGGCAGGCGCTCGATCTGCTGGTTGGCGACTGCCGGCAACCAGGCCGCGACCGAGCCGCGTTCGGGGATGAGGCTTGCCGGGGCGATTTCGGCGAGCGGCACGACGACGAAGGCCCTGAGGTGCAGGCGCGGATGCGGCAGGTGCAGGTGCGGCGTGTCGCAGACGAGGTCGTCATAGAGCAGCAGGTCGAGGTCGAGCGTACGCGGGCCGTTCTTTTCGGCGCGGATGCGGCCAAAGCGGCGTTCGATCGCGAACAGCGCATCGAGCAGCTTGTCAGCGTCGAGTTCGGTGGCGATTTCGGCGACAGCGTTGATGAAGTCGGGCTGGCCGGCGAGGCCCACCGGCGCCGTCCGGTACAGCGACGAGCTGGCGCGCAGGCGCGATTGCGGGAGTTGGGCGAGTTCAGCGAACGCCAGTCGAACCGTCGTCTGCGGGTCGTCGAGGTTGGCGCCCAGCGCGACGTAGGCGGTGTGGCTCATGGCAGCGGCGTGAAGACGAAGGCGGGTAGCCTATTCGCCCGCAGCGGACGTCGCACTGGCCGGCTTGCGCCGACGCCGGCGTTTTTTCTTGTCACCGGTTTCCGGCAACAGCATCGTCGCGCGCTCGTCACCTTCGGCGAAGAGGAAGCGCTCCCACCAGTCGGCCAGTTCCTTCGGCACTTCGCCCGAGGCCGCGCGCAGCAGCAGGAAATCGAGGCCGGCCTTGAAGCGCGGCTGTTCCAGCAGGGCATAGGGTTTTCTGCCGGCGCGGGCCTCGAAACGTGGCTGGATCGCCCAGATGTCCTTGATGTCGCCGGCGATGCGGCGGGTGATGGCGAGCTTCTCGGCCTGCGTGTCGAGCACCTCGTCCATCGCGATGAACAGTGCCGGGATCGCTCGCTCGCCATCCTGCTTGATACGCTCCCACTTTGCCAGCACCTCATGCCAGAGCAGGGTTGCGAACAGGAATCCGGGCGAGATCGGCTTGCCGTCGCGTACGCGCTGGTCGGTATTTTCCAGCGCCAGCATCACGAAACGCTCGCCGAGCGGCTGTTCGAGGATGACGTCGAGCAGCGGCAGGAGGCCGTGGTGCAGACCGGCTTCGCGCAGCTGCGTCAGGCACTTCACGGCGTGGCCGGAAGTGAGCAGCTTCAGCATTTCGTCGAAAAGGCGGGCGGGCGGTACGTTTTCCAGCAGCGGCGCCATCTCGCGGATCGGCTTTGCCGCTTCCGGATCGATGACCAGGCCCAGCTTGGCCGCAAGGCGGACGGCACGCAGCATGCGCACCGGGTCCTCGCGGTAGCGGGCGCGCGGCTCGCCGATCATGCGCAGGGTCTTCTGCTTGAGATCGGCGACACCGTGGTGGTAGTCGACGATGGTTTCGCTGGCCGGGTCGTAGTAGAGGGCGTTGACCGTGAAATCGCGGCGTGCGGCATCTTCCGCCTGGCTGCCGAAGACGTTGTCGTGCAGCACCCGGCCGTGGGCATCCTTCTTCGTATCGTGCGCCAGCTCGCCGCGGAAGGTGGTGACTTCCAGGGTTTCGGCGCCGATCATCACGTGCACGATCTGGAAGCGGCGACCGATGATGCGGGCGCGGCGGAAGGCCGCACGCACCTGCTCCGGCGTCGCGTCGGTGGCGATGTCATAGTCCTTCGGGTCTTCGCCGATGAGCAGGTCGCGGACGGCACCGCCGACCACGAAGGCCTTGTAGCCCTTCTCCTGCAGGGTTTCGCAGACCCGGCGGGCAGAACTGTGGATGTGCTCGCGGCGGATGCCGTGCTGCTGGTGCGCGATCAGGGCCGGCTCGTGCGAGAGCGGTTTCTTGCGGCCGAGGGCTTTCGAGACGCGGGTGATGAACTTGCGGATCATTGGCGGCTGTCTATCGTCTGGTTCCGGCGCGAATGTTACACGTTGCCGTGGCGGAGCGAGCGCACCTGCCAGCCGGCCTTGCCGGCGTGCGCGCGCAGCGTGTCGTCAGGGTCCACGGCGACCGGGTCGCTGACCTTGAGCAGGAGCGGCAGATCGTTGTGCGAGTCGCTGTAGAAATATGAATGGCTGAAGCTCGCCCAGCACAGGCCGAGCGACTCCAGCCACTGTTCGACGCGGACGATCTTGCCCTCGCGGAACGATGGGGTTCCGGTAGGCTTGCCGGTGAAATCGCCGGTCGTGGGGTCCGCCAGTGCCGGGATCGTGCCGATCAGGTGCGGGATGCCGAATTCGCGCGCGATCGGTCCGGTGACGAAGCTGTTGGTGGCGGTGACGACGGCGCAGAGATCGCCCGCGGCGAGATGTTCGGCGACCAGTGCCTTCGCGGCCGGGGTCATGATCGGACGAATGCGCGTGGCCATGAATTCGCGGTGCCAGGCGTCGAGTTCGGCGCGCGGGTGGCGGGCGAGCGGTTTCAGCTGGAAGTCGAGAAAGGCGTGGATGTCGAGCGTGCCGGCCTTGTAGTGCTCGTAGAACTCGATGTTCTTCGCTTCCTGCACCTCGCGGTCGAGTACGCCTTTTTCGATCAGGAACTGCGCCCATTCGAAGTCCGAGTCGCCGGCAAGCAGCGTGTTGTCGAGGTCGAAGAGTGCGAGATTCAGGGCAGGGTTCATGCGGTCTGGCTTTCGTGGGTCTGCAGTACGCTGCGCAGGAGGGGCAGCGTCAACGGGCGCTTCTGTTCAAGGGAATAGCGGTCGAGCGCAGCGAGGATCGCCGCCAGCGAACGCATGTCGCGCGGGGCCCGGGCGAGCAGGTAATCGAGCGCTTCCGGCGCCAGCGACATGCCGCGTTCGCGGGCCTGTGCGGCCAGTGCAGCGCGCTTCTCCTCGTCGGAGAGCGGGCGCAGGCGATGGATCTGGCCGGAGCCGAGCCGCGTGCGCAGGTCCTCGCGCAGCGCCAGCTGCAGCGGCGGCACACGGGCGCCTGCAAGCAGCCGGCCACCGGCCGCACGCAGGCGGTTGAAACGGTTGAACAGCGCGATCTGGCCGTCGCCATCCAGTGCCTCGACGTTGTCGACCGCGACGAAGGCAGCCGCCTCGGGCAGGCCGGCAAGCTTCGGGTCATCCTCCGCGTTGGCGTAGATGGCGCCGCTGGCTGCCAGCAGGTGCGACTTGCCGGCGCCGGATTCGCCCCACAGGAGCAGGCAGGTGTCGGGCGCTTCCGCTGCCAGCCAGCCCGCGAGCCCGGTCAGCGCCTCGACGTTGCCGCCGGCGGCGAAGTTCTCCAGCGTCGGTGGCTGGGCGGGAACGAGGTCGAGGATCAACTGGCGCATGATGGGGCGCAGCGCGCGGCAGTCTTGCCGGCGGCGCGTGTCGGGGCGGTTTCGGGTAAAATTCGCGTTTTACATCTCAAGGTCGGGCATTTTATCACCCGGCACCCTCCTGACGGATCACGCAATGACGCAGCAATCTCTTTCCTACCGCGATGCCGGGGTCGATATCGACGCCGGGGATGCCCTGGTCGACCGCATCAAACCCTTTGCCAAGAAAACCCTGCGCGACGGCGTGCTGGGCGGTATCGGCGGTTTTGGCGCGCTGTTCGAGGTGCCGAAGAAGTATCGCGAGCCGGTGCTCGTCTCGGGTACCGACGGCGTCGGCACCAAGCTCAAGCTTGCCTTCGAACTGAACCGCCACGACACGGTCGGCATCGACCTCGTCGCGATGAGCGTGAACGACATCCTCGTGCAGGGTGCCGAGCCGCTGTTCTTCCTTGACTACTTCGCCTGCGGCAAGCTCGACGTCGATACCGCCGCCTCGGTGGTGCAGGGCATCGCCAAGGGCTGCGAGCTCTCCGGCTGCGCCCTGATCGGCGGCGAGACGGCCGAAATGCCGGGCATGTATCCGGCCGGCGAATACGATCTTGCCGGCTTCGCGGTCGGCGTCGTCGAAAAATCGAAGATCATCGACGGCTCGACCATCCTGCCGGGCGACGTGGTCATCGGCATCCCGTCCTCGGGCGCGCATTCCAACGGCTACTCGCTGGTGCGCAAGATCATCGAGCGCTCGCAGCCGGACCTCGACGCCCCGTTCGACGAAGTGGATGGCAAGTCGCGCACGCTGGCCGACGCGATCATGGCGCCGACCCACCTCTACGTGAAGCCGATCCTGGCGTTGATGCAGTCGATCGCCATCAAGGGCATGGCCCACATCACCGGCGGCGGTCTCACCGAAAACGTGCCGCGCGTGCTGCCACCGGGCGCCAAGGCCGTACTGCAGAAATCTGCCTGGCAGCGCCCGAAGCTGTTCGACTGGCTGCAGCGGGAAGGCGGCGTTGCCGAGGAGGAGATGCACCGCGTCTTCAACTGCGGCATCGGCATGGTGCTGATCGTGGCACAGGAGCATCGCCGCCACGCGCTGGAACTGCTCAACGCCGCCGGCGAAAAGGCTGTGGAGATCGGCACGATCGAATGGCGTGACGGCGACGAGGCACAGACGATCGTTGTCTGATCGCTGGAGAGGATTCAGCACGTTCCAGCCGGAACGATCCCCGAAAACGCGAGGCCGGCCCTCGCGTTTTTTGTTTCAGCCGCCGGCGCGTGAGTAGAAGTAGGCGACGCGGCCGCGCGGGTTCAGGTAGTCGAGCACGTCCTTCGGCACCATCGCCGCGGCAACGCAGTTCCTGATGTTGACGTCGGCGGTTTCGAGCAGGTCGAGCACGGGGGCCTGCCCTTTCGATACCGTGGGTTCGTAGACGAGGACGGACGGGCACATCAGCGCCTCGGTGTTGACGCCGATGACGATGCCGTAGCGGCCATCGGACAACTGGACGATCGAGCCCGGCGGGTAGATGCCGATCGACTTGGCGAAGGCGTGCAGCACCTGCTTGTCGAAGCGGGCGCCTTCCTGCTGGAAAAGCCGTGCCAGCGCCTCGGCCGGCGTCATGCCGAGCGGGCTCGACTGCGGATTGACCAGATAGTCGTAACGATCCGCGACGGCGAGAATGCGGCCGAGCAGCGGAATGGCGTCGCCGGCGAGCTTCTTCGGGTAGCCGCTGCCGTTGAAGGCTTCGTGGTGCGTCAGGATGGCTGCCAGCGCAGACTTGGAGACGGCGGAACTGCCTTTCGCCATTTCCACGCTGTAGAGCACGTGCGACTGGTAGGCCTCCTGCTCGATGCGGTTGCCGCCGCCGGCGGCCATGCGCACCGAATCCTGCAGCCGGCTGATGCCTGTGTCGTGAAAAATCGCCGCCGTGGCCAGGTCCTGCAGTTCCGTTTCGGAAAGCCCCATGCGCTTGCCCGTGAGCAGCCCCAGCGTCATCACCTGCAGCGAATGGAAGCGCAGCGAGGCCTCGCTCTGGCGGCCGGAGAGCAGGTGCAGCGTGGCGTCGTCAGCCAGCACCGTGCTGACCGCATTGCCGACGAATTCGCGGGTGCGGGCTGCCACTTCGGGGCCCGCCGCCAGCATGTTCTTGAGCACGAACTGGGTTTCCTGCAGTGCCGCCGTGTGTGCCTGCTCTGCGGCCTCCTGGCGGCGCCGCATCTCGGCGCCACGCAGCAGCGCCTCCTTCATCGACGGAGGGGCGCTCTCGAGCGGGTCGCGTGCCGGCACATCCGCCGCCTGCGTTGCCGTCGAGATCGTGCCGGAAGGGCGCTCGCTGCGCCGGAAATCGATGTCGGGTGGCGCCGGAAAGGGAATCGTGCTTTTTTCGAGATCGACGACGACCCGCTCGATGCCGGCAGCCCGCAATTCGTCGATGACCCGTGGCGACTCGATCAGGAACTTGGAGCGGATGAAATTGTGGCTCCACCAGCCGCCGGGGATCTCGATGAAGTGCCCCGGGCGGAGATCCTCGATCTTCGCCTTGACGGTCGAATCCTTTTTTCCGAAGCTGAACATGCGTTGTCGCCGGTTTCGATGGGAGTGTGGCTGGGCAGGATGGCGGGGTTTCGTTTCCTGCGAGCCCCGAGTCTACTTGAAGAGCTCTCCTCGTGGAAAATAACGCGGCAGACGACAGTGGTCGCGATCAGGGGAAAAAATGGGCTGAATGTGCCGCGGCTTGCGGTAAAGTTGGTCGTGGTCGGCTAACGGGGATACGGTGGGGGGTCTTCTGAATTCATGGCGAAGGGCTGCGGCCTTCTTTCTGGCGCTGGGGGCGTTCGGCGCAATGCAGCCTGCTGCCGCGGAAAGCTACTCGTTCGGCGTGATTCCCCAGCGCAGCGCCGTCCTCACGGCCCAGTACTGGAACCCGATCCTCGACTATGCCGGGCGCAAGGCCGGCATCGAACTCCTGCTCAAGGTGGCGCGTTCCGGCAGCGAATCAGCGGATGCGGCGGCCCGCGGCGACTACGATTTCATCTTCTCGAACCACATCTTCCAGCCCCGCGTCGCGTCGGCCGGCTACCGCGTGCTGTTGAGCACCCGCGACGAGCCGATCACGGGGCAGATCGTCACGCTCGCGGACTCGCCGATTCGCGATCTGCAGCAGCTGGCTGGCCACGAAGTCGGCTTTCCCTCGGCGTCAGCCTTTGTCGGCTATATCGTGCCCATCGACGAACTGCAGCGCCGACGAATCGACGTCAAGCCGGTCTTCGGCGGCAATCAGGAGGGCATCATGGCCCAGCTGAAGGCCGGCAAGATCGTCGCCGCCGGCGTCAATGGCAAGCTGATGCAGGCCTACGCCGCCCGCGAGGGCTTTCGTATCCGGGTCCTCTGGGAGTCCGTGGCCTTTGACGACCTGCCGGTGGCGGTCCATCCACGCGTGCCTGCGGCCGTAGCCACCGCCGTCCGTGACGCGCTGGCCGACATGGCCGGCGAGATTGACGGGATTTCGGTGCTGCGCGCTTCGGCGGAACGGATCGGGCAGAAGCCGCCGTACGGCTTCCGTCGCGCCACACAGGCGGATTACCGGAGCTATGCCGATTTCTATCGGGCGACGGTACTCCGGGAATTCCGCGCGTCGCCATGAGTGCCTGCTTCGGCCGGCGTTTTTCGCTGCTCGCCCGCCTCCTCATGGCGGGTACGGCGGCGCTCGTCGTCGCTGGCGTCGTGCTGGTGGTCGTGGCCGTACGACAGGATGCGATGAACGCGCGCAGCGGCATGGCGGCCGAACTGCGCCACGAGCTCGAGTCCCTGCCGCGCCTGCTTGCGGAGCCCGTCATCCTCGGCGACTATGCCAGCCTGCAGCAGATTCTCGACCGCTACGTCCGGCGCGAAAACATCGTGCGCGTCAGCTTTCAGGAACCGGGCGGCGCGCACGTCACCAGCGTCGATCGTCCGCTGCCCGGCAGCGCGCCCGCATGGTTCATCCGGGCCTTCGGGGTCGAGCCGCTTTCCGGGCGTACCGAAATCGCTGTCGGCAGCCGCGTCTACGGGGATGTCACCGTGGATCTCGACGCCAGCGGCTATTCGAACCACGCCTGGGCGCGCCTGCAACTCCACGTGGCGATCATCCTCCTGGCAACGATGTGCGAGGCGCTCTGCCTGTGGCTTGTCCTGCGCGCCGGCTTGCGGCCGCTGCGCCGGCTCGAGGAGGCCACCGGCGCCTTCGCGGAAGGCAGTCTCGACGTGCGGGTGGCGAGCGGCGGCGTGCCGGAAATCGATCATCTGATCGCCGCCTTCAACCGCATGGCACAGGCGGTCGCCGCGACCCAGGCGGCGCTGTCCGCCTCCGAGCAGCGCCTGCGGCTGGCGCTCGATGCGGCCTCGATGGCGGCCTGGCACTGGGATGTCGCCAGTGGCGAACTGCAGTGGGGCGACGATCCGTCGTTCCTGCTCGGGCCTCGGCCGGCAGACGGGTATCGCGAATTCCCGTCGCAGGTGATCGACGAGGATCGTGAGGCCTTTCTGGCCGTTGCCAGGACCGTGATGCGAACCGGCGAGGACTACCGGGCCGAATTCCGACTCCGGCGAACCGATGGTGGCGTCAGCTGGATCGCTGCGCGCGGCCGCATCGAATTCGATGCCGACGGCAAGCCGGCGGCCATTCGTGGCGTTTCTGCGGACATCAGCGCACGCAAGCAGATCGAGAGCGAACTCGCGGCCCATCGCCAGCACCTCGAAGCGCTGGTGGCGGCGCGTACGGCCGAACTCTCGCTGGCCAAGGAATCGGCCGAGGCCGCGAGCCGGGCCAAGTCGACCTTCCTCGCCAACATGAGCCACGAGATCCGTACCCCGCTCAATGCCGTGATCGGGTTGACGCGGATGCTGCAGCGGCAATCGGCATCCCCCGCGCAGCTCGACAAGCTGGACAAGATCGCCATCGCTGCGCGGCACCTACTCGATGTCCTCAACAGCGTGCTCGATCTGTCCAAGATCGAGGCCGGCCGCATGACTCTCGAACAGATCCCGTTCGATCTGCAGGCCCTGGTCGACAATATCGGCGTCCTCGCCGGCGATCGGATCGCCGCCAAGGGGCTCGCCTATCGCACGGTGGTCGATCCCTTGCCGTGCCGGCTGATCGGCGACGCGACGCGCCTCTCGCAGGCGCTCCTCAACTATGTCGGCAACGCCACGAAATTCACCGAATGCGGGAGTGTCACGCTCCGTGTCCGCCGGATGGCCGAGAGCGACGAGCGTATCGAATTGCGCTTCGAGGTCGAGGATAGCGGCATCGGCATTGCGCCCGATCGCCTGCCGCATGTCTTCGACGCGTTCGAGCAGGCGGATGCCTCGATCACCCGCGAATACGGCGGCACGGGGCTGGGTCTCGCGATCACGCGCCACATCGCGCGCCTGATGGGCGGCGAAGCGGGAGCCGAAAGCCGCCCGGGGCAGGGCAGTACCTTCTGGTTCACGGCCTGGTTCGGCAAGGATGCGACGGCCGCCATCGTGTCGCCGGAAGCCGGCCTGGCCGCGCTGGCCGCCATCGAGGCCCGTCTGCGCGCCCACTATGCCCACTGCCGCATCCTGCTGGTCGAGGATGACGTGATCAATCGCGAGATCGCGCTCGGCATGTTGAGCGAGGATGCAGGCCTGCAGGTCGATACGGCCGGCAATGGCGAAGAAGCCGTTGCCGCCGTCGGGGCACGGCACTACGACCTGATCCTGATGGACATGCAGATGCCCGTGCTCGACGGCATCGCAGCGACGCAGGCCATCCGGCAGATGCCGGGGAAGGACGCGCTGCCCATCATCGCCATGACCGCCAACGTCTACGCCGAGGATCGCCAGCGCTGCATCGCCGCCGGCATGAACGGCCACGTACCCAAGCCGGTCGAACCCGAGGCCCTCTACGACGCACTCTTGCGCTGGCTCCCCGAGCAGCGCGATGTAGCAGACTGACACATATGTCGCCCCCGCTTCGCGTAGAATGCGAGGCTTAATGACTGGAAGGTCAGTAATTGCCCGCCCGGATGGCGGGCGGTTCGATGCCGGTTCTGGCCACCGTCGAGAATGAATTGAGGATACCCATGCAGAAGCCCACCCGCCGCCACTGGATCGCGGCCGTTTCCGTCATCGCCATCGGCGCGCTCGGCGTGCTGGCGTACAACGCCAACCGCGCACCTTCTGGCCCCACCGCACCGGCAGCGCCCGGCGCAGCCGGTACCAAGCCGGCGGCCGGCGGGCCCCCTGCCTTCCCGACGGCGGTCGAGGTGGCGAAGGTCACGACGGCGCGCCTGGCGCTCGACGCCGCGGCTGTCGGCTCGCTGCGTTCCAATGAATCAGTCACGCTGCGCCCCGAAACGGCGGGCCGCATCGCGACGATCGGCTTCAAGGATGGCGTTGCCGTGGCCAAGGGCACGCTGCTCGTCGCGCTCGACGCAGCGACGCAGGCGGCCGAGCTGGAGCAGGCGCGCGCCAACCGCGAACTGGCGCGCTCGACCCAGCAGCGCAACCAGGAACTGTTCGAGAAGAAGTTCATCAGCAAGCAGGCGCTCGACGCCTCGGCGGCGACCCTGCGCGTGCAGGAGGCTGCCGTCGCTCTGGCCGAGGCCAGGCTCGGCAAGACGCAGATCCGCGCCCCTTTCGCCGGCGTCATCGGCATCCGCAGCGTCAGCATCGGCGACTACGTCAAGGAAGGCCAGGACCTGATCAACCTCGAAGACATCGCGACGCTGAAGGTCGACTTCCGCCTGCCCGAAGCGACGCTGCCGCAACTGAAGCTCGGCCAGCCGCTGGAAGTGTCGGTCGACGCGCTGCCGGGCGAGAAATTCACCGCCACGCTCGACGCGGTCGACCCGCTGGTCGACGCCGGCGGCCGTTCGGTTTCGCTGCGTGCACGGCTGGACAACAAGGCCGGCACGCTGCGTCCCGGCATGTTCGTCCGCGTGCGCCTCGCGCTGGCCGAGAAGGCCGATGCGCTGATGCTGCCGGAGCAGGCGCTGGTGCCGGATCCGGCCGGCGCCTTCGTCTATCGCGTGGTCGAGGGCAAGGCCGAGAAGGTCAAGGTCAGGACGGGCGTGCGGCGCGAGGCCCAGGTCGAGATCGTCGAAGGCCTCGCTGCCGGCGACGTCGTCGTTTCTGCCGGACAGCTCAAGCTGCGTCCCGGCGCGCCGGTGCGTGACGTCGCGGCGCCGCCGCCTGGCGCTGCTTCCACGCCTGCGGCGCCCGCCGCCGTTTCCGCTCCGGCCAGGGCTGCGCAATGAAGATTTCCGAACTCTGCATCCGTCGCCCGGTGTTCGCGACGGTGCTGTCGCTCACCGTCATGCTGATCGGCCTCGTCTCGTACTCGCGCCTCTCGGTGCGCGAGTACCCGAAGATCGACGAGCCGGTCGTCACTGTCGACACCACCTACCGCGGTGCCTCGGCCGACATCGTCGAATCCCAGATCACCAAGCCGCTGGAGGATTCGCTCGCCGGCATCGAGGGTGTCGACGTCATCACCTCGATCTCGCGCCAGGAGAACTCGCAGATCTCGGTGCGCTTCAAGCTGGAACGCAACCCGGACTCGGCGGCGGCCGACGTTCGCGACCGCGTCTCGCGCGTGCGCAACAAGCTGCCGACGGCGATCGACGAACCGGTGATCGCCAAGGTCGAGGCCGACGCCAACCCGATCATCTGGATCGCCTTCTCGTCCGACAAGCATTCGCCGCTGGAGGTGACCGACTTCGCCAGCCGCATCGTCAAGCCGCGCCTGCAGACCCTGCCCGGCGCCGCCGACGTGCGCGTCTTCGGCGAGCGCAAGTTCGCCATGCGCGTCTGGATCAATCCGGAACGGCTCGCCGCGCACGGCCTGACCCCGGCGGATGTCGAGGATGCCATCCGCAAGCAGAACGTCGAGGTGCCGGCCGGGCGCATCGAGAGCAGCCAGCGCGAATTCTCGGTGGTGGCGCAGACCGATCTCATCGACCCGGCACAATTCGAGGCCATCATCGTCAAGCAGGCAACCGACGCGCGCGGCCTCGCCTATCCGGTACGCATCCGCGATCTCGGCCGTGTCGAGGTCGGCGCCGCCTCCGAGCGCAGTACCGTGCGCTTCAACGGCGAACCGGCGGTGGCGCTCGGCGTCATCAAGCAGGCGACGGCCAACCCGCTCGAACTCTCGAAGGCGTTGCGCGCCGAACTGCCGAAGGTGACCGCCGAACTGCCCAAGGGCATGCAGGCGCGCATCGCCTATGACTCGTCGGTGTTCATCGACCGCTCGATCGACGCGGTGTTCAAGACCATCGGTGAAGCCATCCTGCTGGTGCTGGCGATCATCTTCTTCTTCCTGCGCAACTTCCGCGCGACGCTGATCCCGCTGGTCACCATCCCGGTCTCGCTGATCGGCGCCTTCGCGCTGATGTTCATGTTCGGCTTCTCGATCAACACGCTGACGCTGCTCGCGCTGGTGCTCGCCATCGGCCTCGTTGTCGACGATGCGATCGTCGTGCTGGAGAACATCTTCCGCCATATCGAGGAAGGCATGCCGCGCATGCAGGCGGCCTTCCAGGGGTCAAAGGAGATCGGCTTCGCCGTCGTCGCGATGACCATCACGCTCGCCGCCGTCTATGCGCCGGTGGCCTTCATGACCGGGCGCACCGGCAAGCTCTTCGTCGAATTCGCCCTGACGCTGGCCGGCGCGGTGATCGTCTCCGGCTTCGTCGCGCTGACGCTGTCGCCGATGATGTGCTCGCTGCTGCTGCGGCACGAGGAGAAGCATGGCAAGGCCTTCGTCGCCATCGAGAAGTTCCTTGAATGGATGACCAACGGCTACCGGCGTGTGCTCGCCGCGTCGCTGGCCAGGCGCTGGATCGTCATGGTCGCTTTCGCCATCGTCGCCGGCGCCTGCTTCTTCCTGCTCAAGTCGCTGAAGTCGGAACTGGCGCCGGTCGAAGACCGTGGCGTCATCCTCGGCGTCTTCGTCGGCCCCGAGGGCGCGACGCTGGAGTATTCCGACAAGTACGCGCGCCAGCTCGAGGGCATCTACGGCGGCACCAAGGATGTCGAGCGATACTTCGTCGTATCCGGCAACCCGACCGTGAACCAGGGCATTTCCTTCGTTGGCCTGACCGACTGGAAGGAGCGCACGCGCAACTCGCTCGCCGTGGTCAAGGAGCTGTTCCCGCGCTTCATGGGCATCCCCGGCGTGCTGGCGTTCCCGGTGACGCCGCCGTCACTCGGGCAGAGCCCGCGTGAACGGCCGATCAACTTCGTGATCGTGACCTCGGCCTCTTATGCCGAGCTGCAGGGGATAACCGGAAAGATCCTCGCCGAAGTGGCGAAGAACCCCGGCATCACCAACGTCGACACCGATCTCAAGCTGAACAAGCCGGAACTCTCGGTGAAGCTCAACCGCGAGAAATCTTCCGACGTCGGCGTGCCGGTCGAGACCGTCGGCCGCACGCTGGAAACGATGCTCGGCGGCCGCCAGGTCACGCGCTTCAAGCGCGACGGTGAGCAGTACGATGTGATCGTGCAGGTAGGCGGCGAGGACCGCACGCGCCCCGACGACATCCGCGACATCTACGTACGCGGCAAGAACAACGCGATGATCCCGCTCGCCAACCTGATCGACGTCGACGAGACGGTGGCACCGCGCGAGCTGAACCACTTCGGTCAGCGCCGCGCCGTCGTCATCACCGCCAACCTCGCGCCGGGCTACACGATGGGCGAGGCGCTGAAGTACATGGAAGAGGTCGCCGCCCCGATCCTCTCCGCCGGCTATGCGATCGACTATGCCGGGCAGTCGCGCGAGTTCAAGACCTCCTCGGCCTCGCTGGCGTTGACCTTCGTGCTCGCGCTCGCCTTCATCTACCTGGTGCTGGCCGCACAGTTCGAGAGCTTCCGCGATCCCTTCATCATCATGCTCACGGTGCCGCTGTCGATGGCCGGTGCGCTGCTGGCGCTGCTGATGACGGGCGGCACGCTCAACGTTTACAGCCAGATCGGCCTCGTGACGCTGGTCGGCCTGATCACCAAGCACGGCATCCTCATCGTCGAATTCGCCAACCAGCTGCAGGAGAAGGGCAAGGGCATCGTCGAGGCGGTCAGCGAGGCAGCGGTGATGCGCCTGCGCCCGATCCTGATGACCACCGGCGCCATGGTGCTTGGCGCGGTGCCGCTGGCGCTCGCCACCGGCGCCGGCGCCGAGTCGCGCCAGCAGATCGGCTGGGTCATCGTGGGTGGCCTGCTGCTCGGCACCTTCTTCACGCTCTTTGTCGTGCCGACGGTGTACAGCCTGCTCGCGAGCAAGGTCGAACACGAGGAATCTTCCGCCCCGCACGCCCCGGAAGCGTGATCGCAGCAGGGGAAGCAGGTATCCTTGTATCTGATGGGTACAAGGAGCAGGCATGCGGGTTCTGGTTGTTGATGACAATGAAGGTTTGCGCAAGGTCCTGGCGGCGCTGCTGATCAGCGCCGGCCACGAAACCGTGGCATCCCTGGCGGACGGCAACGGTGTCGAGGAAATCGTGCAGCGCGAGCGCCCCGATTTCGTGTTCCTCGATTACCAGCTGCCGGGGCGCGACGGGCTCGAAATCCTCGCCTCGATCCAGGCGCTGGCGCCCGAGGTCGATGTCCTGTTCATGACCGCGTCGAGCGAGGAGCAGATCGAGCAGCGCGCCGCCGATGCCGGCGCCGCCGGCTTCATCCGCAAGCCCTTCAGCCAGGCGCAGATCATCGACGAACTACGCGAAGTGGCCGAGACGCGTCGCGTCGCGACCCAGGCCGGCATTGCCGCCGATGCCGAAGCGGTGCCTGACGCGCCGCCGGCCGGATCGGAGGTTGAACCCACCGATCTCCCTGCATCGTCGGACAAGCCGACGCGAGTGAAGCGGACCGCCGTCATCGCCGACGACAGCGGCTCCGTCCGCATGGTGCTGAAGGGGCTGCTGGAGGAATCAGGCATCCGCGTCGTGCAGGCCGTCGGCAATGGTGCCGA
Organism: Pseudomonadota bacterium; assembly: GCA_022705165.1. Classification (GTDB taxonomy): domain Bacteria; phylum Pseudomonadota; class Gammaproteobacteria; order Burkholderiales; family Rhodocyclaceae; genus Proximibacter. The sequence continues at coordinate 1,148 of JAKJEY010000025.1, read as the reverse complement.
AGCCCTCAATGCCCTGCGCGCGCACCGCCCCGGGCTGCTCTGCCTTGACGTCAACATGCCTGTCATGTCCGGGCTGGAGGCGCTCGAAGCGGCGCGTCAGATATGCCCGGAAACCGCCGTGGTGATGGTCACCGGCTGTGCCGACCGTGCCTTCGTCACGCAGGCGGCGAGCCTCGGCGCGAGAGGTTACATCCTCAAGCCCCTGCGTCCGGCGTACGTCGAGAACTTCGTCCGCAAGCTGTTTCCGTAGTGGCGCATGGCGGAAGACCTTCGCTCCGATGAAGGTTTGATGCTCGCCTATCGCGACGGTGAGGCAGCAGCCTTCGACGTGCTCTACGCCCGCCACCGCACGCGGCTCTATCGCTACCTCGCCCACCAGTGCGGGGACGCCCGCCTCGCCGAAGAGCTCTACCAGGACATCTGGCTGCGCGTGATCAACGCCCGCGCCGATTACGAGGTGAGCGCCAAGTTCACCACCTGGCTCTACCGCATTGCCCACCACCGGCTGATCGACCACTACCGCAAGCATGCGCGCGAGCGCCTCCGCGAGTGGGAGAGCGAGGAGGCGTCGATCGACGACTATCCCGCACCGGCCAGCGAAACCCCGCCGGCGCAGGTCGAACGTTTACAACTCAAGGCCCGCATCTCGGCCGCGCTCGCCGAGTTGCCCGAACCTCAGCGCGAGGCCTTCCTGATGGCGGAGGAGGGCGGCATGACGCTGGAGGAAATCGCCAGTGCCACCGGCACCGGCCGCGAAACCGTCAAGAGCCGCCTGCGCTACGCCCTCGGTAAGCTGCGCCATTCGCTGAAGGACCTGCTATGACCGAACACGACGACACGCCCCGCGACCCGGCCCTGTCGCACCGCTACCGTGAGGCCTGCGACGCGCGCGACATGGCGCCGCCGCCGGCAATCGATGCGCGCATCCTCGCCGCGGCGCGCGAGGCGGTAAAGCCGCCGGCAGCCGCGCCGCGCGTTGAACTCCGCGCCTGGTGGCAGCGCCTGACGCTGCCGATCGGCGTTGTCGCGACGACCCTGCTGGCGGTGATGCTGTCGCTTACCGTGCAGCGGCAGACTCCAGATACGGTGGCACCGGCGCAGACGGAGAAGCCGGCGCCCACGGCGGTCGTTGTCCCCGTTGACCCGAC
>JAKJEY010000259.1 GCA_022705165.1 Pseudomonadota bacterium | reverse complement strand
GCTGCCTTGCCATTTGCCTTGGCTGGCCGCGATCTGATTGCCCAAGCACCGACCGGCAGTGGCAAAACGGTAGCGTTTGGGCTGGCCTTGCTGGCGCGCATCGATCCCAACCTGATTCGTGCCCAAGCGTTGGTGCTGTGTCCCACCCGCGAATTGGCCGAACAGGTCAGTCGCGAACTGCGCAAACTCGCGCTGGGCATCCCCAATCTGAAACTCTCGACCCTGTGTGGCGGCACCGCATTGGCGCCGCAATTGGCCTCACTGCAGGCACATGACCCGCAGATCGTGGTTGGCACACCGGGCCGTGTGCAGGAGCTGATGCGCAAGAAGGTGCTGCATCTCGGCGGCGTCAAGACGCTGGTGCTGGATGAAGCCGATCGCATGCTCGACATGGGCTTCGAGCCTGCCATTCGCGAGATCAGCGCACGCACCGCCGGCGATCGGCAAAGTCTGTTGTTCTCCGCCACCTTTCCCGAGCCCATCGTCGCGCTGGCGCAAAACCTGCTGCGC
>JAKJEY010000258.1 GCA_022705165.1 Pseudomonadota bacterium | reverse complement strand
GCGATCTCAAACATACCAGGAACATTGGCATAATGGCCCATATTGATGCCGGGAAGACTACAACTTCCGAGCGCATTCTCTATTTCACGGGCCGTGTGCACCGCATTGGCGAAGTCGATGACGGCAATGCCACCATGGACTGGATGGTGCAGGAGCAGGAGAGAGGGATCACTATCACATCAGCTGCCACTACCACATTCTGGAAATACCGGGATCAGCTCTACAAGATCAACCTCATTGACACGCCGGGGCACGTAGACTTCACCATGGAGGTCTTCTGCGCTGTTGGCGGCGTTGAACCCCAGAGCGAGACCGTCTGGAGGCAGGCCAATAAATACAATGTGCCGCGAATAGCATTTGTCAACAAGATGGACCGCTCCGGTGCCGATTTCTTCGGAGTGGTGCAGCAGATGAAGGACAAGCTGGGGGCTCACCCGGTGCCTGTGCAGATACCTGTCGGTTCCGAGGAAAATTTCGATGGCATCATTGACCTTGTTGAGATGAATGCCATT
>JAKJEY010000257.1 GCA_022705165.1 Pseudomonadota bacterium | reverse complement strand
CAGCGGATCCCACAGCAGGCGCGGATCGAAGGACATCGCTGCGAACATGGTAATGACGACGACGGCCGAGAACGCGATCGCGCCCGGCCCGGCCTCGATCGAGGCCAGCGAGGAAAACTGCACCAGGCGCGCCAGCATCGCGACGACGAAGACGTCGAGCATCGACCACTTGCCGACGAACTCGACCATGCGGTACAGCCGCGTCCGCTGCAGCGGCTCCCAGGTCGAGCGTTTCTGCGCCGACCAGACGAGCACGGTCAGCGACAGCAGCTTGGCGAGCGGCACGAAAATGCTGGCGGTGAAGATGATGATCGCGAGATCGTAGGCGCCCTCGTGCCAGAAATAGGCGACGCCGCTCATGATCGTGTCGGCCTGGACGCCGAAGATGGAGCTGGTGATCGTGATCGGCAGCAGGTTGGCGGGGATGAACAGCACGTAGCCGGCAATGAGCAGCGCCCAGGTGCGGTTGAGGCTGTCGACCTTGCGTGGGTGCAGCGTCGAATGGCAACGCGGAC
>JAKJEY010000256.1:274-524 GCA_022705165.1 Pseudomonadota bacterium | reverse complement strand
GGGTGACCTTGTCACCGACGTCGAGGGCCCGGATGCCGACGACCAAGGCGTCGGGGTTGGTCACCGGCTTGCCGTTGAGCGCGACGATGATGTCGCCCGCCTTCAGGCCCGCCTTGGCGGCCGGACCGTTCGCGGTGACCGGGTCCTGGCCGTTCGGCAGGCTGTCGCGGACCTTGACGCCCTCACCTTCGTACTCCTGGTCGAGGTAGACCCCGATGACCGGGTGCACGGCCTTGCCCTTGGTGATCAA
>JAKJEY010000256.1:0-244 GCA_022705165.1 Pseudomonadota bacterium | reverse complement strand
TGCTCCCAGCCTGGCCGGTGGACCCGGTTCCCGGTGCGGTGGCGATCGCCGAGTTCACGCCGATGACCTCGCCGGCCATGTTGAGCAGGGGGCCACCGGAGTTGCCGGGGTTGATCGCCGCATCGGTCTGGATGGCATTGATGAAGGAGGTGTCCGAGGCGCTGCCGGCCGCGACCGGTCGGTCCAGGGCACTGACGATGCCTGCGGTCACGGTGGACTCCAGCCCGAGCGGAGCACCGACGGC
>JAKJEY010000255.1 GCA_022705165.1 Pseudomonadota bacterium | reverse complement strand
CTTCTTCTTGGCCAGTTCCTCGTCCCGTAAAATCTTCCGCAGAATCTTGCCTACTGCGGACTTTGGTAAGGTCTCGCGAAATTCCACCAGTTTGGGAACCTTGTAGGGAGCCAGCTTCTCCTTGCAGAAACGAACGATATCCGCATCCGTCGCCTCTTCTCCGGGCTTGAGGACAACGAAGACCTTGACGGTCTCGCCCCGATAGGCGTCCGGTACGCCTACCGTTACGGCCTCTGCAACCTTCGGGTGCCGGTAGAGAACTTCGTCTACTTCGCGGGGATAGATATTGAATCCTCCACGATATAGAGATAACCGTCCCCATCGGCCTGGGCCACATCCCCCGTATGAAGCCAGCCGTCGGTGAGCTGGTTTTCGGTTTCTTCGGGGTTGTTCCAGTAGCCCTTCATCACTGTAGGCCCCCGGAAGAGCATCTCCCCCGGTTCGCCGGGCTTTACGTCCTCGGTCCCGTTTTCCACATCCACCAGGCGTACATCGTTGTCGATCAGGGGAATGCCGATGGAACC
>JAKJEY010000254.1 GCA_022705165.1 Pseudomonadota bacterium | reverse complement strand
GCGCGCTAATCTAGATCAAACGATCCGACACAGCTGAGCTCAGCCCTCGAAGACGTCCGAACGAAGCCCATCTGCCCGCCCCCGGGCACCGGCTTCGCGCATCATAAAACTCCACCCCGGATACCAATCATGTTGACGAACAAACCGATTCTCGACACCACCGACTACCTTCTCAAGGCCCAGACCCTCCCCCTCGAAATGGCGAGCTATGCAGCAACCATCTGGTTTGCGTGGATGCTCAAACCCTGGTCGGGAGTCGGATCGGATCAGAAATGAAGCCTGCCCACCGGCCGTGACAGCCAACGCCGTTGTTACGGCGGGCGGACGTCAAAAAGCAGAAAGCCCTGACATGTCAGGGCTTTCTGCTTGGGTCTTGGGGCGACATACCGGGATCGAACCGGTGACACCTGGAATCACAATCCAGTGCTCTACCAACTGAGCTAATGCCGCCATCGGCGTGGCGGGCAAATCCCACCGCGATACTGCAAAACAAAACCGCAAAACTTTTGGGGCGACATACCGGGAT
>JAKJEY010000253.1:281-533 GCA_022705165.1 Pseudomonadota bacterium | reverse complement strand
GGTTGCCCATGTCGGCATAGAAGCGCTGGGCGTCCTCGCTGCCCAGCGCCAGCATGCCGAAGGTGTTGCCGCCATCGCAGAGGGCGATCAGCGCCTGCGAGCGGATATGCGGCGCCTGTTCGCCAAACCAGGAAGCCGTGCCGAAACCGGAGGTCGATCCGCAATACGGGTGGGCCAGGGTATCGGCAAAGACCTTCAGCTCCTCGGCCACTGCGGCGAATTCGGGCAGTTCGGCGACGCCTTCCGGCTTTT
>JAKJEY010000253.1:0-271 GCA_022705165.1 Pseudomonadota bacterium | reverse complement strand
GAATGACGGCCGAGAAGGTCTCGACCGCGATCAGGCCGACCGCCAAACGGTGCACCTTTTCGCTGATCTGGTCGTTTTCCTCGCCGAAGGCGATCAGTTCGGCCAGCTTGCTCTCGGTCTGCCGGTTCTTGTCGCGCAGGGTCAGCATCTGCCGCTCGGCGAGCGAAACCGCACGCCCCCCGTGCGGATGCGGGACATAGATCTGGGCCAGAAGATCCGCATACTGCTCAAAAAATGCCGGATTGGTCTTCAGATATTCGGCGACATCCTC
>JAKJEY010000252.1 GCA_022705165.1 Pseudomonadota bacterium | reverse complement strand
TCCTCCCCCAAAGGTAGGAAAGATGGGGGCCCCCATCGGTTCCATGTCCCGCTCAAAAGGAGAACGGGTTACGCCCGGCACCTTGATCCCCGCCGGGGGCGGGCTGGCCCGGACTCGGGGGGATCAGATGTCCCGAATGATCTGACGGAATTCGTCGATGTCCTCAAAGCTCCGATAGACCGAGGCAAAGCGCACATAGGCCACTTTGTCGATCCGTTTGAGCTCGCGCATCACCAGCTCGCCGATGCGCGAGGACGGGATCTCGCGCGAGCCGTCGCGCAGCAGCCGCTCTTGGATGTGTTCAAGCGCCGCGTCGATCTGCTCGGTGCTGACGGGGCGCTTGCGCAGCGCCAGTTCCATCGATCCGCGCACCTTGGCCAAGCTGAATTCGCTGCGCGTCTGGTCCTTCTTGATCACCACCGGCAGCGCAACCTCAGCGCGCTCGTAGGTCGTGAAGCGCTTGTCGCAGCGCAAGCAGCGCCGGCGCCTGCGGACCACATCCCCCTCGTCCGATTCACGTGTCTCGGAGACCTGGGTCTCACTGTGGCCGCA
>JAKJEY010000251.1 GCA_022705165.1 Pseudomonadota bacterium | reverse complement strand
GTGCGCATCGAGCAGCTCTATCCGTTCCCGCAGCAGGAGCTTCTGGCGACCATCGCGCCGTACCGCCAGCTGCTCGAGGTGAGCTGGTGCCAGGAGGAGCCGCAGAACCAGGGCGCCTGGTTCAGCAGCCAGCACCACATGCGCCAGGTCGTGCGCGAACACAACCGCGACCTCTACCTGGAATACGCCGGCCGCGAGGCCTCGGCAGCGCCGGCAGCCGGCTACAGCGCGCTGCACCTCGCCCAGCAGGACAAGCTGATCAGCGACGCGCTCGGCATGCAGGTGCCGCATCCGACCATGAGTATCGACATCAAGGCACCCCAGTTTCCGGAATCGGTGGCGGAAGGATCGGTGGCGAGCTGGCACAAGCGCCCCGGCGAGGCCTGCCGGCGCGACGAGGTGGTTGCCGACATCGAGACCGACAAGGTCGTGCTCGAGGTGGTGGCGCCGGCCGACGGCGCGATCGCCGAGATTCTCAAGGATACCGGTGCCACGGTGCTGAGCCAGGAAGTCATCGCGCGCTTCGTCGCCGGCGCCACCGCGGCTGCGCCG
>JAKJEY010000250.1 GCA_022705165.1 Pseudomonadota bacterium | reverse complement strand
CGGCCTCGGCTACGTCGGCCTGCCGCTCGTCATCGAGTTCGGCAAACATTCACGCACCATCGGTTTCGATATTGTCGAAGCCAAGGTGGATTCCTGCCGCCGCGGCGTCGATCCCTCGCGCGAGATTCCGGACGAGGAGATGCGTGCTGCGGTGCATGCCGAGTATTCGGCAGACCCGAAGGTGCTGGCGGAAGCCGACATCATCATCGTTGCCGTACCGACCCCGGTGGACGAAGCGCACATCCCGGATTTCAAACCGCTCATCGGCGCCAGCAAGTCGGCCGGTGCCGGCATGAAGAAGGGCGCCATCGTCGTTTATGAGTCGACGGTGTATCCGGGCGCGACGGAAGAGGTCTGCATTCCGGTGCTGGAGCAGGCCTCGGGCCTGAAGTGGAAGCAGGATTTCTTCGTCGGCTATTCGCCGGAACGCATCAACCCCGGCGACCGCGAACACATGCTGACCAACGTGATCAAGGTGGTGTCGGGCGACACGCCGGAAACGCTGGAGAAGGTGGCGGCGATGTACGAGCGCATCGTGCAGCCGGGCGTGCATC
>JAKJEY010000024.1 GCA_022705165.1 Pseudomonadota bacterium | reverse complement strand
CCGAGACGCAACAGACGCAACTGCAGAACGGCGACCGCGTCCGCCTCGCGAACGGCCGGCTGACGATGATCTGACTCCGGACGCGAACCCCCGATATCCTTGGTACCGGGGGTTCGCTGTTCTCCCTGCGTCGGACGGATGGCACTTTTCCGTCCGCCGAACATTGTCCCCCGCGCTTTAGCCAACACCTGGCGCCTTTACTGGCCAGGGAGGCGGCGAGTCAGTGCATGAACGGCGCGCGCCAGTGGTGCAGAACAGTCATTGAAGCCCCCCCTCGGGTGCCTAGTGCGCCTTTGGTTCGCAGCTCATTCGCAAGGTTCAGGCTGCACAATCGACTCGCATTTTTCGAAAGCTTCCGGACGCATCGCACCACTCGTCATCCGGTAGGCATCAAAACACGCCATGCTCTCGTTGTATGCCCGCCATTGCGCTGCGCAGTCGGTCTTACTGCTGCCAGTTGGCGTGGTCCGTGCAGGGTTCGCCGCAGCAGGCCCGGCACCGCGCTCTGGCCGGGCAATATCCTTCCGCTCCCGTTCCAACCTGGCCTCGCCTGCATTGCGCTCAGCATCGGAGATCGTGGCGCTGCTCGTATCCACCTTCGAAGCAGAGGCCTTTGCGGATTCGGGAACCGCATCACCGAAATGCACCTCACCCTTGTCGTCCGTCCAGCGATAGATTTCAGCACTGGATGCAGCATTGGCCGCCAGCAGGATCGTTAACCCCAATACAGTGCAGCAAAGTCCGTTGCGTTTCATCCCCGTTCCCCCCTCGATTACTTCAGCATTCTGGTGTCAAACCACAAATCCTTGCGTTTCAGAGGCGTAAGCGGCGGCAGGAAAGGGTTGGGCAGTTCAATGATGGTGCGATTCTTGACGTTTGCGCGTGCCAGAACGTCGCCGTGATACTCCAGGAAAAGTTTGTCGAAACTGCCATCTTTCAATGCTTTTTCAAGACCTTCTTCGATCGTATTCGCCAAGGAGACGTCTTTTCTGTTGACGAAAAAGTAGTAGGCACTCGGGTAGCGAACCAGGAAGTGCGGTTCAACGACGACGCCCTTGTCAGCATAGATTTCAGCTTCTGCCCAGATTTCCGGGATGTTCCGCGGAAACCAGTCGAAACGGTCACGGATCAGCATCTGGAACAGCGAGTCGTAGGTGGCGGTTGTTTCGACGGAGATACCGCTTGCGCGCAGGATGGCGGTGTCCGGCCAGTCAATCTGCTGACCTGCTCTAAATTTTCGCAGGTCATCCAGGTTACGGACGCCAGCGAATGACTCAAGTTTTTCCTTTCTTGCCAGCGATATGCGCCAGCCGCCCAATCCCTTGAAAATACAGATACGGATCGGCAGCAAGCGCTCTTCGCGCTCAATGCTGGTGACCATCCAGACGACATTGATTTCCTTGCCCGACACCAATTCCTCCGTGACGCGTGCCTTGTTCATGACAGCGACAGAAGGATTCAACGCATATGCCTTTCCGGCTTTCTGAAGGGCCAGCTCCAGAAGCTTCAACGGGTACTCGCTGCGGCGGTCAAACGCCGAAACAGGGCGTGGATAGACGAGAGAAAGCGTATCGCTGGCGAAAACATGTTGCGAGGACAGAACGCACCACGCCAGCATGATCAAGACCAGTCGGGCGATACGAGGTGCAAGCACCTTGCGAACCTCGGTGACAAAAGGTTCAAAAGACATGAACTGTGATGACATGTGCACCTTCGTCGCCTCGGGCTGTCCTGATGCCTGAAGTGTATCTCATTGATTCCCCGGCACGCCTCGCATCCGCAACCCTTCTGAATCGCCACGCATCACGAGTATGGTCGCTGCCCAGTCGCCGCCCGGATGCTAAAATCGCGTCATTCCAGACCATCGCACGAGGCGCCCGCATGAAGCTCGAAACGCTTGCCGTCCACGCCGGCTACAGCCCGGATCCGACCACCAAGGCGGTGGCCGTGCCGATCTACCAGACCACCTCCTACGCCTTCGACAACACGCAGCACGGTGCCGACCTGTTCGACCTCAAGGTGCAGGGCAATATCTACACGCGCATCATGAACCCGACCAACGATGTGCTGGAGAAGCGCATCGCGGCGCTCGAGGGCGGCATCGGCGGCCTCGCGCTCGCCTCGGGGCAGGCGGCGATCACCTACGCCATCCAGACGATTTCGGAAGCCGGTGACAACATTATCTCGGCCTCGACGCTGTACGGCGGCACCTACAACCTGTTTGCGCACACACTGCCGCAGTACGGCATCACCGTGCGCTTTGCCGACTACAGCAAGCCGGAGTCCTTCGCCGCGCTGATCGATGCCAGGACCAAGGCCATTTACTGCGAGTCGGTCGGCAATCCGCTCGGCAACATCACCGATTTCGAGAAGCTGGCCGAGATCGCGCACGCCCACGGCATTCCGCTGATCGTGGACAACACCGTGCCCTCGCCCTACCTGTGCCGCCCGTTCGAGCATGGCGCCGACATCGTCGTGCATTCGCTGACCAAGTACGTCGGCGGCCACGGCAATTCGATCGGCGGCATGATCGTCGACAGCGGCAAGTTCCCGTGGGCCGAGCACAAGGAGCGCTTCCGCCGTCTCAACGAGCCGGATGTTTCGTATCACGGTGTCGTCTATACCGAAGCCCTCGGTCCGGCCGCCTACATCGGCCGCGCGCGCGTCGTGCCGCTGCGCAACATGGGCGCTGCAATTTCACCGTTCAACGCCTTCATGATCCTGCAGGGCTGCGAGACGCTGGCACTGCGCATGGACCGCATCTGCGCCAACACCAGCAAGATCGCCTGGTTCCTCAAGGATCACCCGAAGGTGTCGTGGGTCAGCTATGCCGGCCTGCCGGAGCACCCGGACAACCACCTGGTCGAAAAATACATGGGTGGCCGTGCCTCGGGCATCCTCACCTTCGGCGTCAAGGGTTCGAACTGCAGCGGCATCGAGGCCGGCGGCCGTTTCCAGGATGCGCTGAAGCTGATCACGCGCCTCGTGAACATCGGTGACTGCAAGTCGCTGGCCTGCCACCCGGCGTCGACCACGCACCGCCAGCTGAATCCGGAAGAAATGAAGAAGGCCGGCGTCTCGGAAGACATGATCCGGCTCTCGATCGGCATCGAGCACATCGAGGACCTGATCGCCGACCTCGACCAGGCGCTGAAGGCCGCCTGATTCTCGGAAGGAACGCTACGGGCCGCGGGGTGTCAGACCCGCGGCCCTTTTTCTTGCCCGGAGCACCATGCGACACACCGAATCCCGACTCGAGTCCCGACTCGATTTCCTGCCCATCCGCGGCTTGCGTTATGCCGTTCGCCACTGGGGCCCGGAAGATGCACCCACGGTGTTCTTCCTTCATGGCTGGATGGATTCCTCGCCGACCTTTCAGTATCTGGTCGAAGCCCTGCAGCAGGAATGGCATGTCATCGCGCCCGACTGGCGCGGCTATGGCAATACGGAATGGCTGGGGCGCCCATACTGGTTCCCCGACTACTACGGCGATCTCGACGCGCTGCTGACGCACTACTCGCCGGAAAAACCGGCGCGCCTCGTCGGCCACAGCATGGGTGCGAACATCGCCGCGGTCTATGCGAGTGCCCGGCCGCAGCGTGTCGCACAGGTGGCGATGCTGGATTTCCTCGGCCTCATGGCGACCGACCCGAAGGACGCCCCGAAGCAGCTCGGGCAGTGGCTCGATCACCTCGGCGCCACGCCGCGGCTGAACAGCTACGCCGATCACGATGCCCTCGCGAAACGCATGCAGCAGGTAAATCCCCGGCTGAACGACGACAAGGCGGCGTCCCTCGCACGCGCGCTGAGCCGCGTACTCGACGACGGTCGCGTGCAGATGGCCTGCGACCCGTGGCATCGGGTACCGGCGCCGATCCTCTACCGGATCGACGACCAGATGGCCGCGTGGGCGACGGTCGCTGCACCGGTACTGATGCTGATTTCGGAAGACGGCTTCGTGCACGAACGTTTCGGCGACAATCCTGCCGAGCAGGAACGACGGCTCTCCGCCTTCGGGAACCTCCAGGTCGAAATGATCGCCGACTGCGGCCACAACCTGCAGCACGACCAGCCAGAGCGGGTCGCTGAAGCCCTCGAGCGCTTCCTGACCCGGGAGTGAAACCTGCGCGGCCGCTGCCGCGCAGGCAGGGGAAGCGCTATTTCGTCGGCAGCACCGACGGCACCAGGACCGGGCTCTTGATCAGCGTCGGTTGCGGTGCGATGACGGCTGGCGCCACGGGCGCTGCAATCGGCGCCCCCGTGACAGGCGCCACCTGCGCCGGCAGCGGGGCCAGCTTCATCGTCTCGACGGGCATGAGCGGGGCAACGGGCACCCTGCTTCCCGGCGAGGCTTCCATCACGCTCCCCTTCGGGGCAACGTCATACTTGACTCCACCGACCGTCGTGCCGTCCGGCACAGTCTTGCCGACGCCATCCTCACCCTTGATGCCACCCGCCGGCGAGAATTTGTATGCGCCCTCGGTCGTGCCGAGCTTGATTTCTCCGGCGGTACGCGCATCCATGCCGGGAGGCGCGCCGCGGCCGCTCTTCATGTAATCGGAAAGGCCGCCCAGCGCCTTGCCGTCCGTAGCGCCGGATTCCTTGAAGCCGCCGCTTGTCTTGTAGCCATCGGCAAGCATCTTGCCGGCACCGGCATCCTTGTGGTCCTTGAAGCCGCCGCTCGTCTTGTAGCCGTCGTCAGAGAACGCGGAGGCCTCCTTGCCGGCACCCGCGGTCTTCCCCTGATCCTTGTAGCCACCGGTCGTATAGCCATCACCGGCCTTGTCCTTGCCGGCACCCGCTGTCTTGTCCTGTTCCTTGTAACCGCCGGTGGTGTAGCCGTCACCGGCCTTGTCCTTGCCAGCGCCCGCCGTCTTCTCCTGATCCTTGTAACCGCCAGCGGTGTAGCCGTCCCCGGACTTATCCTTGCCGGCACCTGCCGTCTTCTCCTGATCCTTGTAACCGCCGGCGGTATAGCCATCGCCTGCCTTGTCCTTGCCGGCACCTGCGGTCTTGGCCTGCTCCTTGTAGCCGCCGCTGGTGTAGCCATCGGGGCCCTTGTCCTTGCCGGCGCCAGCGGTTTTTCCCTGTTCCTTGTAACCGCCGTCCGTATAGCCATCGCCGGCCTTGCCAGCCTTCGTTTTCCCCTGATCCTTGTCACCGCCGAGGGTTGTCTTGATTCCCTCGGCCGTCGTTGCGATTTCTGCCGGCGATCGTTTCAGTTCAACCTGCGCCAGCAGGACACCCTGACGAAAATCGATCGAATAGGCAGGAAAGGCCTGCTGGACAGCCATTCCAGGATCGCCCGGAGCAGCCGAGGCGGCGAGCGGCAGGAAGCTGGCGGCGAAGAGCACTTTGTTCATGACGGCGACTCCGGAAAAAGCGGGATGCAGGCAGGCTCAACCCTGCCTGGCGGCAATACATTCAGCATAGCCGGACAGGCGCGACAGTCAACGGCTGGCGTGGAAATATCCCGGCTACAGCTTGCCTCCCCCATTGAACGCCGGCAACATGAATGTCCTGACAAGGACAAGGAAATCGGATCATGGCGCAGTGGTCGGAAGGGTATGTCACGGAGGTCGAGTACATTGCCGACTGCTTTCCCGAGCTGGCACCGGCGCACCTCGACCTTGCACTCCTGCACCGCGGCATCGCGTTCCCCGACACGCACGCGGGATTCAACTACCTCGAACTCGGCTTCGGGCAGGGCATCACGCTGGCGATGCTGGCGGCGGCGCAGCCGCAGGGGCGCTTCTTCGGCAACGATTTCAACCCCTCGCACGTGCTTGGCGCGCGCGCCCTTGCCGAGAGCGCACGACTCGACAACCTGACGCTGTTCGAAGACAGCTTCGCCGAACTGGCAGCACGCGATCTGCCGCCGATGGATTACATCGTCCTCCACGGCATCTACAGCTGGGTCAGTGCCGAGAACCGCGGGCACATCGTGGCGCTGATCCGCCGGCTACTGAAGACCGGCGGCGTGGTCTACGTTTCCTACAACGCGCAGCCGGGCTGGGCGCCGAAGGCCCCGATGCAGCGCGCGATGATGGAGTTCGCGGCACGGCATGGTGCAGAAACACTGGCCGAACGCTTCAGTGCCGCACGCGATTTCCTGCAATCGCTGTCCCGTGCCGGTGCCGCCTACTTCGCCCACAACCCGGTTGCACAGGAGCAGCTTGACGGCCTCTGGGACCTCAACGACGCCTACCTGGTGCATGAATTCGCCTCGGAGAACTGGGTCGCGCTACACCACGCGGATGTCGTTCGCGACATGGCAGCGGCAAAACTCAGCTTTGCCGGATCATCGACGCTGGCGAACAACTTTCCACTGTTCTCGATCCCCCCGGAAATCGCCGCGCTCTATCAATCGGCCGAGGATCCGGCAATGCGCGAGATGATTCGCGATTTCGCGGTCAACACCCAGTTCCGGCGAGACATCTTCGTCCGTGGCGCAAGGCATCTGGACGCAACGGCGCTGGATGGCGGCTACCGCGAACTGCGCGTCGCGCTGCGTCGGCCGCTCGCCGACTGTGCTTTCGAAGCGCGCCTGCCGGTCGGCACGGTGAACCTCGATTGCAGCGTTTGCGAGCCCATCCTCGCCGAACTGGCGAAGGGTCCGCGCAGCGTGGCGGAACTGGCAGCCTTGCCAGGCCTCGCCAAGGTCGCGCCAAGCACCTGCGTCGACTCGGTGAACCTGCTGCTCTGCCTGCGCTATCTGGTGGCACTCCAGCCGTGCGAGATGACAGCGCTTGCCTGCGAACGGACTCAGGCGATCAACCAGGCCATGATGACAAGGGCAGTGGCGGGCCGCTATGTCGCGGCTCTGGCCTCACCGCTGATCGGCAGCGGCATCGAAGTGGATCGCGGCGACGTGCTTTTCCTCGCCCCCGTGCTGCAGGAGCATCGCTGCCGGAGTTTGCCTGGGCCGCGTTGCAGCGGGCCCGGGTCTGCCTGACGCATGAGGGGAAAACGCTGGAGGGCGATGCTGCGAACCTGCAGGAACTGCAACGGCGTGCCGGCGAATTCGAGCAATCGCGGCTGCCGCTCTACCGGACGCTGGGCATCGCCTGAGTACGGGCGCTACGTCCCGGAGTCACTTCACTTCCTCGACCAGCAGCCAGATGCTGCGGTTGTCCCGGATATCCGAAGTTCCGACGGAGAGGTTGCCGCGCTGCGACCCTGCCGCCTGCTGGCCACTGCCCCCGAGTTCGATCCACTCGCCGAGGCGACCAGAGATTGTCGTCGAGACGCGCTGCGTATTGACGCTGCCGTAGCCGGCATTTCCGGGCGTGTCGAACTGCGGGCTGATCTCCAGCATCACGCGGTCGCCCGCCAGTCGCGGCTCGGCATAGAAACCCTGCCCGATGTCGCGATAGACGGTTGTGTTGGTGACGATGGCGCCGCCGGGGCCGAGCACGACCTGCTGCATCGGCAGCGGGATCGATTGGCCGACATTGATGAAGGCCCGGCCGCCTTCGACAACCTGCACCGACTGCGCGGCACTGGCCGTGCGCGTGCTGCGGGTTTCCACCACCTGTGCACCGACGGCCGAACTGCCCTGCTTGATGACGACAGTACCGCCGCCGGCCGCAACGCCCGTCGGCGACTGCGTGACGCGCACATGATCGTTGCCGACGCTGCCGAAGGCCTCGGCACCGCTGCGATTCATTGCCGCATCGCGATTCTGGGTAACGCGAATCACGAGCTGGCGGGCGGGCGTATCGAGCGCCGCCAATGCCTGCTTGATCTCGTCCCGGTTCTTGCGTGAGGCGCGCAGGATGAGCTGGTTGTTCATACCGGAGAGTGCGCCGCCCGGCTCGACCAGCGGCCGGATGACCGGCATCACCTGATCGACGGTGCGATTCTTCAGCGGGATGATTTCCATTTCCTGCTGCGCGATGGCAAGGGTTGGCAGCAGGCAGAACAGCAGCGTGATCAGGCGTTTCATGAGGACGGACTCCGGAGTTGCCGTCCGCCCAGATTAGCCGGCGAGATGCTGCAGGGCAAGGTACTCGCGCGAGCGCATCTCGGTCAGGCGGCTGACGGTGCGGAAGAACTCGCTGGACTGGACGCCTTCGGTGTAAAGCATCTCCGCCTCGCAGGCCGCCGTGGCGATCAGCTTTACCTTGTGGTCATAGAACACATCGACCAGCCAGGTGAAACGCCGGGCTTCGTTCGACTGCGCAGCCGCCATCTTCGGAATGCCGGAAATCAGCACCGTGTGGTAGCCCTGCGCCAATTCGAGATAGTCGTTCTGCGAGCGAGGACCGCCACACAAGGCCGCAAAATCGAACCAGATCACGCCGTGGCCGCGGCGCAGGGTCGGTATCTTGCGACCGAGGATTTCGATCTCGCCGCCGGCACGGGCCTGGCCATCGTCAATCGCAGCGAAATACTCGGACATCTTCGCCTCGGCGGCAGCATCGGCCGGAAAATGGTAGATCTCGACCTGCTCCAGCGTACGCAGGCGATAGTCGACACCGGCCTCGACCTCGAGCACATCCAGGTTTTCCTGCATGAGGGCAATGGTGGGCAGGAAGCGGTCGCGCTGCAGGCCGTTCGGATACAGTCGTTCGGGCGGATAGTTGGAAGTCATCACGAAGATGACACCACGCGCGAACAGCGCCTTGAGCAGACGGCCAAGGATCATCGCATCGGCGATGTCGGAAACGTGGAACTCGTCGAAGCAGAGCAGACGGACGTCGCGGGCAATGTTCGCAGCCAGCGTATCCATCGGATCGGCCTGGTCCTTCAGCGCATCAAGCTGCCGATGCACCTGCTGCATGAAGGCATGGAAGTGGATGCGTTTCTTGCGCTTGTACGGCACGGAATCGTAGAAGCAGTCCATCAGGAAGCTCTTGCCACGCCCGACGCCACCCCAGAAGTACACCCCGCGTGGTGGATCGGTCCGCGTCAGCAGGCGACGAAAGGTGCTGCGTCGCGCGACCTTGAAGGACAGCAGTTCGGTATAGAGGCGCTGCAGGCGTTCGGCAGCAGCACGCTGCGCCGGATCGGCGGAATAACCGCGTGCCGCAAGCGTCTGGGCGTAGGCATCGAGCATTCCACGCTCGGGAACTTTGAGGGTGCGATGGGGCATGATCATTCTTTTCCTGTTGGGCCGATTATCGCATGAGCGTCGCACGTCGGCCCCTTCAAGGCCGGCGACGTTTATGGCACAGTGTCGTCCGGAATCAGGGGGAATCGACAGCGATGGCACGCAAAGCGAAATGGACACCGAAACCCGGCGAACTCGCCCACTACTGGTGCAACAGCGGCAAGCTGGCCCGCGGCGGCCTGAATGTCCTTGTCATCGCCGAGGCGAGCGGCGGCTACATGATTGTAGAAGCGCTGCGTAGCGATGGCTCCTCCGTCCGCATCACCGTCAAGAGTGCCAGCCTGAGGGCGCCACAACCCTCGCTTTTCTGACGATCTGCCGGCCTGCCGGCGTGCGATTCGTCACAATCCGTTCACGTTTGATTGTGAAATCCCGCTCCCCGAGCGGGATGCAGCCCAATTTGATCCCAATATGATATTGAGAAGTGTGGCGAAGCGCGTGACAATTGTCATATTACAAATACAACAACACCAAAAATGGATGCGCTTGGACTCAGGGAACTCAACCGTCTCGTCGGCAGGCACATCGAGGCGTTCGGCACACGAGAGGATTTCAAGATTCTGCTCGAAATCGCCGCGGGGCAGCAGCAGGGCAATCCGCCGACACTCAAGCAGTTGCTGCTCGATGTCAGCGTGCCGCAATCCACGCTCAAGCGACGCCTCAGCCGCCTCGTGCGCATGCGCTTCGTCATCAAACGGATGACCAGTAATGACCGGCGCGTACATTGCTACAGCCTGCCGGAAAAAACCCTCGCAACGCTGTCGCGACTGATCGACGACATCCGCAGCTTCAGGTGGAACTGACTTGTCGGCCCTGGCGAATAAGGAACGCTTGCGGAATTGCCGGAATACCTCGGAACTCCGTACCCTGATCGCCGAGTTGTGCGGTGAACTGGCGGAAGTGCTCAGCGTCACTGCGATCTGCAGTCAGGAGCGCGACAACATGATGTGCGTCATCGATTTCGCGCCCGGGACCCCCAACCTGGCTGCTGTCACCGAGCTCATCGGCGGGCACATCTTCGGCTTCAACTCGGTCGTACTCCGCCTGGCACCGCAGGCGGGATTCGCCTGTCCGAACGGCTATCCGCCGAAACACAACTCCTGCTCCTGCACGCCCCGCTCCTGAGTGGCGACCCGCCCCTAATTCAAACGATCGTTTGAAGTTTTTTCCGATTTCGCGGTACCATCCACATCGGGCTACCGAGGGTGCGCCACTTCCGCCATCCGGCGGCATGCCCACGCATAAAAATATCTACAGACTGACCACAGGAGAGAGTCATGCCGCTTGCCATTGCAGTGGCACGTGAGCGACACGACGGCGAACGCCGCGTCGCACTCGTGCCGGAAACGGCGAAGAAGTTCATCGGCCTTGGCGCCAGCATCCGCATGGAGCAGAGCGCCGGCATCGAAAGCCATTTCCTTGACCCCGATTACGCCGGCATCAGCGCCACACCGGGCCTGCCGGAAACCTATGCCGGCGCCGACCTGATCCTGCGCGTCACGCCGCCATCCCCCGAGGAAATCGCACTGCTGCCGGAAGGCAGCGTGCTGATCGCCCTGCTCAGGCCCTTCGAGGACAAGGCCCGCCTGGCGGCACTCAACGCGCGCAGGATTACCGCCTTCGCGCTCGAACTGCTACCACGCATCTCGCGTGCGCAGAGCATGGACGCGCTCTCGTCGCAGGCTTCGTGCGCCGGCTACCAGTGCGGACTGATCGCGGCAGCGCGCTGCGTCAAGTTCTTCCCGATGCTGACCACGGCCGCCGGCACCATCCGACCGGCACGTGTTCTGGTGATTGGCGCCGGTGTCGCCGGCCTGCAGGCGATCGCCACCTGCAAACGCCTCGGCGCCATGGTTGAAGCTTATGACGTCCGCTCGGCGGCACGCGAGCAGATCGAATCGCTCGGTGCCAAGTTCGTCGACACCGGCGTCGCGGCAGATGGTGCTGGCGGCTATGCCCGCGAGCTCTCCGCCGAGGAAAAGGCACAACAGACCGAGAAGCTGGCTAAAGCCGTGGCCCAGGCCGATGTCGTCATCACCACCGCCTCGATTCCGGGCAAGAAGGCACCGATCATCATCACCACCGACATGATCGGCCGCATGAAGTACGGCGCCATCATCGTCGACATGGCGGCCGAGACTGGCGGCAACTGCGTGATGACGCAGCCCGGCGAACACGTTGTCGCCAACGATGTGAACATCCACGGCCCGCTGAATCTCGCCTCGCGCATGCCGACGCATGCTTCCGAGCTGTACGCCAAGAACCTGTGGAATTTCCTGTCACCGTGGATCAAGGACGGCAAGCTTGAATTTGACTGGTCGGACGAGATCGTTGCCGGCACCCTGCTCTGCCGTGACGGCCAGACAGTGCACGCCGGTGTGAAACAGATTCTGGGAGACGCATGATGGACGGCATGCTCGCACTCTACATCTTCATGCTCGCCGCCTTTACCGGCTACGAGATCATCGGCCGCGTGCCGGTCATCCTGCACACACCCCTGATGTCGGGATCGAACTTCATCCACGGGGTGGTAGTGGTCGGCGCCATGATCGTGCTCGGTACGGCCGATACGCTCGTCCAGCAGGCGATCGGCTTCTTTGCCGTCGCGCTTGGGGCAGCCAATGCCGCCGGCGGCTACGTCGTCACGGAACGCATGCTCGGCATGTTCAAGAAGAAGGAGGATTGAACATGCAGATGCCCATCTATGTTCAAGGTGCCTGGTTCGCCGGCGCACTGCTCTTCATCTTCGGCCTCAAGGGCATGAGCTCCCCCGCCAGTGCGCAACGCGGCATCGTCATCGCCGGCTACGGCATGCTGCTCGCGATCGCGGCCGTATTCTTCATTCCCGGCCTGCAGAACCTCGGCCTGATAGCGCTCGCGCTGGCGCTCGGCGGCGCCGCGGCGTGGATCTCCGGCAAGCAGGTGAAGATGACCGACATGCCCCAGATGGTTGCCATCTACAACGGCATGGGCGGGGGCGCGGCCGCGGCCATCGCTGCCGTCGAGTTCGCCAGGGGTGATACGCACGGGATGGCAACGACCGTTCTCGCCGTCGTCGGTGCGCTGATCGGTGCCGTCTCCTTCACCGGCTCCTGTGTCGCCTGGGCCAAGCTGCAGGGCGTACTGAAAAAGGCCTATCGCCTGCCGGCACAGAATGCCGTTAACGTTGTGCTCGCCCTGGTTTCGGTCGGTCTGGGTGCGGCCATGGTCGTGCTGGCACCGGCCCGCCCCGAGCTGATCTACGGCTTCTTCGTTGTCGCGCTGGTCCTCGGCCTGATCGTGACCTTGCCGATCGGCGGCGCCGACATGCCGGTGGTGATCTCGCTGTTCAACGCCTTCACCGGCCTCGCGGTGGGCTTCGAGGGCTACGTGCTGGGCAATCCGGCGCTGATCATCGCCGGCATCGTCGTCGGTGCCGCCGGCACGCTGCTGACGCAACTGATGGCGAAGGCAATGAACCGGCCGATCTCGAACATCCTGTTCACGCCAATGACCGGCGGCTCGTCCAGCGGCGAAGCGATCACCGGCACGATGAAGGAAGTCGGCCCCATCGATGCCGCAGCGATGATGCGCTATGCGAGCAAGGTGATCATCATCCCCGGCTACGGCATGGCCGTGGCGCACGCCCAGCACAAGGTCTGGGAAATGACCTCGATCCTGGAAGAGGCCGGCGTCGAAGTGAAGTTCGCCATCCACCCGGTGGCCGGCCGCATGCCGGGCCACATGAACGTGCTGCTGGCGGAAGCCGGCGTGCCCTATGACAAGATCTTCGATCTCGAGGAAATCAACGGCGAGTTCGCGCAGGCTGACGTGGCGCTGGTCATCGGTGCCAACGATGTCGTGAATCCGACGGCGCGTACCGACAAATCGAGCCCGATCTACGGCATGCCGATCCTGAACGCCGATCTGGCGCAAAACGTCATCGTCATCAAACGCGGCAAGGGCACCGGCTATTCGGGCGTCGAAAACGCGCTCTTCTACACCGACAATTGCCGCATGCTCTACGGCGACGCGCAACCGATGGCGGGCGAGATCATCCAGCACCTCAAGGCGATGGGCTGAATCTGCGCGTTGCAGACAACGAAAAGGGGGCCTCGCCCCCTTTTCGTCAGAACGACCGATCGGCGCCCCTACTCGGCAAGCTGCCTTGTCATGCGCAACTGGGCAAGGTCGAAACCCTGTGCTGCGGCAATCATGCGGGCTTGTTCGAGTGCAGCAGGGTCAAGCACCGGCGTGCGGGAAAGTATCCAGAGATACTTGCGGTTGGGATTACCCACAACCGCCCAGCGGTAAGCATCGTCCAGCCCGATGATCCAGTAGTCGGATGAGAACGGCCAGAAGAAGGAAACCTTCAGCCGGGCATTCCCGGAGTCGGCGACCGGGGTCGCCCGGCCTTCGGCCTCGATGAAGCCGTCCTCGCTTCGGCAGCGGTTGCGGACGGAGATGCTCCCACCCTCCCGCAGCGCATAGTCGGCGGTCGTCTCCCCGATGCAGTTACGCTGGAAGAACATCGGGAAACTGCCGATCTCGTACCAGCGCCCCAGATAGCGCTCCAGATCGACATTCGGGACGGTCGTCACGGGACGGTCGTCCGCTACGGCCAGTGGTGATGCCAGAATCAACAGGGCGGCTAGCGCCCGCTTCCAAACACAGTTCATGATCATGCTCCATTCAGGACAAGCTGAAGACCTTCGCTTGTCCGCAAGGTTCCCGGCGGCGCTTACGCCCGGCCCCGGGCCAGCGCAGCAAATGCAACTCAGATGCAACAATGTGGCGTTTAAGTGGCTGCTGTGATTGAATAGCGCCTTCAAAAAACAGGCTTGCCTGAACGATTGCGTCCGACGCGAACTGCCTCCCCATGTCCCTGCTGTCTTCCCTGCCCCTGCTGCCGCAGATCATCCTCGCCTGCCTGCTCGGCGGCGTCCTGAGCATTGCTGCGGCGGCACTGATCATGTTCGGCCTGCCGCGCAAGTGGCTGGCATTCACGGTCAGTTTCTCCACCGGCCTGCTGCTGGCGATGGCGATGCTCCATCTGCTGCCGGAAGCACTCGAGATGGGCCTGACGCCGCACGAGGTCTTCCCCTTGCTGCTCGGCGGCATTCTCGGATTCTTCGCGCTGGAGAAATTCGCCCTGTGGCGACACGCGCACCACGGCACCGGTGACGGCGATTCGCATCCCGGTGAGCACCAGTGCACCGACCATACCCACAGCCACCACCATGCGCACGGCCAGGGCGGTGAAACGCTGACCATCCTGATCGGCGACAGCTTCCACAACTTCACCGACGGTCTGCTCATCGCCGCCGCCTTCCTTGCCGACCCGGTACTTGGCTGGACGACGACGATGGCGATCATCGCGCACGAAGTACCACAGGAAGCCGGCGACTTCGCGATTCTTCTTTCGGCCGGCTGGAAGAAGAGCCGTGCCCTGTTCTGGAACGGACTCTCCAGCCTGACAGCCATCGCCGGCGGCGTCATCGGCTACCTTGCGCTCGACAATGCCCGTCACTGGATCCCCGTGATCATCACCCTCGCAGCCTCCAGCTTCCTTTACGTAGCCATCGCCGAT
The DNA here is from genome assembly GCA_022705165.1 of Pseudomonadota bacterium. GTDB lineage: Bacteria > Pseudomonadota > Gammaproteobacteria > Burkholderiales > Rhodocyclaceae > Proximibacter. Next base: position 7,087 of record JAKJEY010000024.1, on the reverse strand, counting down.
CTGATGCCGCGCCTGAAGCGGGAACACAGCGCAGTCGGCTGGCACAGCCTGCTGCTCGCTGCGGGTATTGCCGTGATCGCATTCGGCAGCGCACATTCGCACTGACGCGACCTCCCGGAGAAAAGATGCGCCCCGCTATCCTCATTGCCGCCGCCCTCGCGATACTGCCGCCGGCCGCGCTTGCGGCCAAGGGCCATGTCCACGGTGCTGCTGCGCTCGATGCGAGCCTGGAACGCGAACAGATGGTGCTCAGCCTCGAATTGCCGCTCGATGCCGCCACCGGATTCGAGCGTGCACCGAAGACACCCCAGGAAAAGGCGATGCTGGACGAGACCGCCCGCTACCTCAACGATGCGGCGCGCGTGTTCTCGCCATCGCCTGACGCGCAGTGCAGCATCCACAGCGTGCTGGTGCGCGTGCCATTCCTCGACGGCAAGGCGAAGGCCGACGATCACGCCGACATCGCCGCCAGCTATGTCTTCAGGTGCGCGCGTCCGGCAGCATTGAAATCGGTCGAGACAACGCTGTTCAGGCAGTTCCGCCGTCTCTACCGGATCGAGGTGCAACAGGTCGGGCCCAATGGCCAGCGGGCCTCGCGAATGGCACCGAAGCAGCCCACGCTCAACTGGTAAGCCGTTCCCGGCGACGATGATGGCCAGCCCTGCCCTGCGCATCGCCGACATGAGCTTCGCGTGGCCGACGCAGGCGGCCCCCTGCCTCGACATTGCCGCCTTCGAACTCGCCCGTGGCGAGCGCGTTTTCCTTTACGGCCCCAGTGGCAGCGGCAAAAGCACGCTGCTCGCACTGCTCGGCGGCGTCACGCTTCCGCAGCACGGCAGCATCGAAGTTCTGGGGCACGAGCTCTCAAGGCTTTCGGCCAGCGCACGCGATGCATTGCGCGCCGACCATGTCGGCTTTCTCTTCCAGCAGTTCAACCTGCTGCCCTGGCTGCCGGCGATCGACAACGTACTCCTGCCCTGCGCCTTCTCGGCACGTCGCAGGGAGCAGGCCAACTCGGCGGGATCGCCACGCGCCGAAGCGGAGCGCTTGCTTGCACGGCTCGATCTCGACCCGTCGCTGTGGCACCAGTCCGCTGCAAGGCTCAGCGTCGGGCAGCAGCAGCGCGTTGCCGCGGCCCGCGCACTGATCGGCCGACCGGAAATCGTCATCGCCGATGAACCGACCTCGGCGCTCGATGCCGAACGCCAGCAGGCCTTCGTCGACCTGCTGTTGCAGGAGTCCGCCGCCGCAGGCGCAGCCCTCGTCTTCGTCAGCCACGACCATCGTCTGGCCGGCCATTTCGACCGTAGCGTCGCGCTCGACACGATTTCCCGCGGCGCCACGGGCATGCCGGAGAAATCCGCGTGAGTGCCCTTCTTTCCATCCTGCAACTCGCCGTTCGCAGCGCCTGGAGCCGCCGTGGCACACTCGGGCTGATGCTGGCGTCGATCATGCTGAGCACGGCGCTGCTGCTCGCGATCGAACGCGTGCGGGTCGACACGCGACAGAGCTTCCGGCAATCGGTGGCAGGCGTCGATCTCGTTGTCGGCGCACGGACCGGTGGCACGCAACTGATGCTGCATGCCGTCTTTCACTCCGGCAGTGGCACCCTGCCGCTGCGCTGGGACAGCTATCAGGCGATTGCGACGCATCCTGCGACGGACTGGGCGCTGCCACTTTCGCTTGGCGACTCGCACCGAAATCATGCGGTGCTCGGCACCAGTGCCGACTATTTCCGGCATTTCCGCCATGGTGACCGGCAGCCGCTGCGCTTCCGGGAAGGCCGGCCCTTCGACAAGCTGTTCGAGGCGGTTCTCGGCAGTGAGGTCGCTGAACAGCTTGGCTACGCCAATGGGCAGAAGATCGTCCTCAGCCACGGCCTGGCCGATGGCGGGGCACTTGCGACGGGACACGACGACAAGCCCTTCGTCGTGGTCGGCATCCTGGCGCCGACCGGGACACCTGTCGACCGCACGATTCACGTCTCACTCGAATCGATCACTGCACTACATCTCGACTGGGTTGCCGGCACACCGATGAGCGGGTTCAGCATTCCGGCAGCCATGGTCGGCAAGTTCGACCTGACGCCGAAGGAAATCAGCGCCGTGCTGGTCGGTCTCAAGCAGCGTACAGACGTCTTCCGCATGCAGCGCTTCGTGAACGAATTCCGCGGCGAAGCGCTGATTGCTGTCCTGCCCGGCGTCGCCCTCGACGAACTGTGGCAGGCGATCGGCATCATGGAACGCACCCTGCTCGGCATCTCCGCGCTGGTCGTCCTGATCGGCCTCTGCGGTCTGGCAGCGACCCTGCTTGCCGGCCTCAATGAGCGCCGGCGGGAATTGGCGATCCTGCGGGCGCTCGGCGCCGGCCCCGCTCAGATCTTCGCCCTGCTGATGATCGAAGGCCTGCTGGTAACGACCGCCGGTGCAGTGCTCGGAGCGGTGCTCGTATCCCTTGCGGGCGCCTTTGCCGCCCCCTGGCTACTCTCCGCATTCGGTATCGTGCTCAACGCCGGCCTGCCGTCGGGCAACGAATTCGTGCTGCTTGCCGGCGTCGTCGGTACCGGCCTGCTGGCCAGCCTGATTCCGGGCTGGCGGGCCTGGCGGATGTCGCTTGCCGACGGACTCACCCCTCGCGCCTGAAATGGAACACTCATGAAATTTCACCACCTGCCACTCATTGCCTGCCTGCTCCTGTCGGCACCGCTGCACGCTGCCGAGAAATACGAGGAGATCAAATGGGAACTGCTCGTACCCAAGGGCTGGGACCCGGCCAGGGATTTCAAGGCACTCGATCTCGGCAAACTCGATGACGCCGATCCGCGCGCGGCGGAAGCCCTGCAGAAGCTGAAGGAGATGTGGGATCAGGCGCCGACGGAACCGGCGTTGGCAGGCAAGAAGATCCGCCTTCCCGGCTTTGTGATTCCGCTCGAACGCAACAAGGCGGAACAGGTTCTCGAATTCCTGCTGGTACCCTACTTCGGTGCCTGCATCCACACGCCACCGCCGCCGGCAAACCAGATCATCCACGCCGTCTCGACGAAACCGCTGACCAAGATGCGGACGATGGACACCGTCTGGGTGACGGGCACCCTGACGCTGACGCGCTCCGAAACCTCATGGGGAAATGCCGGCTACCGGCTGACAGTGGACAAGGTCACGCCTTACGAGGCGCCGCCACCGAAAAAATAGCAGCGCGCGATAGCACTGCGGAATGACAGACAAAAAAAGAGCCGCTGGATTCAGCGGCTCTTTCTTCATTAATGCGTGTTCTGGCGGAGAGGGCGGGATTCGAACCCGCGTTGGGATATTATCCCAAACACGCTTTCCAGGCGTGCGACTTAAACCACTCATCCACCTCTCCGGAAGGCGCGCATTCTACCAGAAGGCGGCAGGGCCACCAACGCTTTTATGCCTGAGCTGCCGGTCACGCCTGAAGAACGCTATTCCTGCGGCAGCGCAGCCTCGAAGGCTTCCCAGAAAGCGGCCGATTTTTTCGGTTTACCCATATCGATCAGCATGTCCCGATATTTCTCGGCATGTACGCGCAATTCCGCGGCCGTCTGCGCGACATCGATCTTCTCGGTCAGGAAATCCGCCTCGGGACCGAGTACATCATGCAGCGTGCGCACGATGACCCGCTTGGCCTCGGCAATGCCGGGCTGCGCTGCAGCAGCGGGAGCCGGCGCCGAAGCGGCGCCAGACGGGCTCGCGGCAGCGACGGGGGCCGGTGCGCCGGCCTGCGCGGCAATCAGCCCGCCGTCTTCCAGAACCTGCAGCAATTCAGCACTGTTGGGAAATACAGCGAACTTGTCGAGCAACTGTGCCCCGGTCAGCTTGCCGTCGATCAGCAGCAGCAGCGAGCGTGCCTTGGCGGGTACCGCCTGACTGCGATGGGCAACCTCTTCCGCCCCCTTCTCCGTCCGAACATAGACTGCACCCGGATTCATCGAACGCCCTCCAGAAAACACGTGTTTGTGTTTGTTATGTCCGCCGCGATGGTTGACACGTCGTCAGCACACCAGGCCATCAGCGACGCAGATTCCCTGCCTCGCATAAGCTAACGCGATCCAAAGCCAGAACAGGAGGAAAAATGCCACAACCGGCACATGTTTGTCGACGACCTGCTTTGGTGTGATGAAACGCACAGCTTTCACCACCGGATTGGTGATCACGCGAAAGAGCATATAGACCGCATTTTTCTCGCGGGAACTGCCAGCGAGAACGTACAGCAAACCCTGCCCGATGAGAAAAAAACCGGCAACTTCGACCAGCGCACGCAACACGCTGACAAGCAGCAAATCAATGTTTACCATGTCGCTTCCACAAGAATTTGAATCATTCTAAGACAACCCGCACATCCGGAGACAAACGGGCATGAATTTCGAAGAGTGGCGCCACAACACGCGCGCCTGGCTGTTCCATTTCATCGGCAACGAAACGCGCGCCTACGACGAGTACGTGATCGCCTATCGCCATAACCCCACCGCAGAAGCCGCACGCAGCCTTGGTGCGATCCAGGCAAAGCAGGATCACTTTCCCGAGGCCGCTCACTGGTTCGAGGAGGCGGTTCGCCTCGATCCGGAGAATGCAGAAACCTGGTTCAACCTCGGTTTCGTTCGCGAACACAGTGGCAAGCTGCATGAAGCGATCGAAGCCTTTCGTGAAGCGGTACGTCTAAAGCCGATCATCGACCGCGCCTGGTACGGCATGGGCATGGCCTACGCACAGTTGGGCGACCATCAGGAAGCCGTCAAGGCTCTCGAGGAATCGTGCAAGCTGCAGCCGCTCAATGCCGAGGGGCGTTATCAGCTCGGCATGGCCTGCTTTCATAGCGGCGACATGAAGCGGACGCGCGCTGCGATCATCGAGTTGAAGAACATGGACTCCAAGCGTGCCAACAAGCTGATCAAGGATACGGGTACTCACGAATTCGACGACCTGATCACGGAACTGCCTTTCTAGAGATCACCCTTCGCTCCGGAAACGCCCCTGCACCGCAGGGGCGTTTCCGTTTCTGCGCAAGATGCTCGCAAAAAAGGCCCGCCGGAGCGGGCCTTGGAAGGCTGGCTTGCGCACTCAGACAAGCCAGCGAGGATTGCGCTTAGTGCCCCCCTGCGCCCGACATGGCACCGGCGGTATCCATCGTATCGCCTTCCAGGCTCGGATAGCGGACGTGGTCGACCAGTTCCTGGACTTCCTTGGACGGGGCCGGGGAAATCAGCGAACCGACGATCAGGCCGATGAAGCCGGCCGGAATGCCAAAGATGCCTGCCGAGATCGGTGCAATATCCCACCAGAGCGGAGCATTGATGCCGAAGAACGGATAAGTGATGTACATGTAGTACATGCAAGTACCGAGGCCGGCAAGCATGCCGAGGATCGCACCGAGCTTGTTCGCACGCTTCCAGAACACACCTAGCACCAGGGCCGGGAAGAAGCCCGAGGCAGCCAGCGAGAAGGCTGCGCCGACGAGGAACAGGATATCGCCCGGCTTCAGCGAGGTGACGTAGGCCGCGCAGGCCGCCACCACCAGCAGGAGCGCCTTCGACACCACGATGCGGCGGGTCGTCGGAGCGTTCGGGTCGATGATCTTGTAATACACGTCGTGCGACAGCGCGTTGGCGATCGTCAGCAGCAGGCCGTCGGCAGTCGACAGCGCCGCTGCCAGACCACCCGCAGCGACCAGACCGGTAATCACGTACGGCAGGCCGGCGATCTCGGGCGTGGCAAGCACGATGAGGTCGCCGCCGATGGTGATTTCGGCGAGCTGGACGATGCCGTCCTTGTTGATATCCACGATCGACATCAGCGACTTGTCTACCGTCGCCCAGTTCGCTACCCAGGCTGGCAAGTTGGCAAACTGCGACCCGACGAGGAAGTTATACACGTCGTATTTCGCCAGGATGGCCAGTGCCGGTGCCGTGAAGTAGAGCAGGAAGATGAAGAAGAGCGACCAGAACACCGAGACGCGGGCTTCCTTCACCGATGGCGTCGTATAGAAGCGCATCAGGATGTGTGGCAGCGCCGCCGTACCCACCATCAGACAGAAGATCAGCGCAAGGAAGTTCTTTTTCGCCTTGTTGCGGGCGTTGTCGTCCTTTGCTGCAAACGCTTCTGCGTGCGGCTTGACCGGAGCGGTCTTCGCCGTAGCCCCTGCCTTGGCAGCAGTCCAGGCTTTCTTCGCCGCGGCCGGGTCAGCCGGGAAGTCCTTTACGGCCTTCTCCGCCCCTTCGATCGCCTTGGCGTCAGCACCGGTGGTACGCAGTTCGGTGACCTTGGCCTGCAGTTTCTCCTTTTCATCGGCGAGGAACTTGGCGCCGCCGGCTTCCAGGCCCTTCAGCTTGGCATCGGCATCCGCTGCGCGCTGGCGGAAGATGGCACGAACCTCTTCTTCCTTGGCGCCCTTCGGCGTGGCCTTGTCGTTGAACTCCTTCTCCAGCGCCGTCACCTTCGGCAGTGCGGAAACGTAAGCCGAAAGTTGCGGGATCGGGTTGCCGGTGTGCTTCACCGACAGCCACACCACCGGGATCATGTAGGCCACGATCAGGATGATGTACTGGGCCACCTGCGTCCAGGTAACGGCCTTCATGCCGCCGAGGAAGGAGCAGACCAGGATGCCGGCGAGACCGACGAAGACGCCCATGGTGAACTCCAGCCCGGTGAAGCGGCTGGTGATCAGGCCGACGCCGTAGATCTGCGCAATCACGTAGGTGAAGGAGCAGACGATGGCGGCGAGCACGCCGATCAGGCGCGGGATGTTGCCGCCGTAACGGGCGCCGAGGAAGTCCGGGATCGTGAACTGGCCGAACTTGCGCAGGTACGGCGCGAGCAGCAGCGCCACCAGCACGTAGCCGCCGGTCCAGCCCATGATGAACGCGAGCCCCGAGTAGCCCTGCTGGTACAGCCCGCCCGCGAGCCCGATGAACGACGCCGCCGACATCCAGTCGGCGCCGGTGGCCATGCCGTTGTAGATCGCCGGGACCATGCGTCCGGCGACGTAATATTCGGAGATCTCCATCGTGCGCGAGAGAATGCCGATATAGGCATACACGCCGATGGTGAGGATCACGAAGGCGTAGCCGATG
>JAKJEY010000249.1 GCA_022705165.1 Pseudomonadota bacterium | reverse complement strand
CCCCAGAGCAGCTGGTCGCCGCAGACGAAGGCCGAGACGTACTCGGGGCCCATGTTCAGCTTGCGCACCCGCCCGACGGCGATGTCGAGCTTGCCGGTGACCGCCGTCGGCGTCAGCTCCTGCACCGTGAGCGGGCGCTCGTTCGGCACGAACTTGACCCACGGGTTCGAGCCGCGGATCAGCGCCTCGATCTCGGCGAGCGGCAGGTCGCGCGTGAGCTTCAGCGTCAGCGCCAGGCTGTGGCAGCGCATCGCGCAGGCCGTCGACCGGGATGGTCGCCTGCGTGCCGAGGATCTTGTTGACCTCGGCCTGACCCTTCCATTCTTCCTTGGACTGGCCGTTGTCGAGCTGCCGGTCGATCCACGGGATCAGCGAGCCGGCGAGCGGCGCGCCGAAGTGCTGGGTCGGGAAGTCGCTGCTGCGCATCGTCGCGGCGACCTGGCGGTCGATGTCGAGGATCGCCGAGGCCGGATCGGCGAGCAGCCCGCTGACCGCGCCGTTGACCACGCCCATCTGCGTCAGCAGCTCGCGCATGTTCTGCGCACCGGCGCCGGAGGC
>JAKJEY010000248.1 GCA_022705165.1 Pseudomonadota bacterium | reverse complement strand
GCCCGGCCGAGCCGGTCGCGCGACTCAGCGCGGCCGGCTCTCCCAGATCTTCTGCAGACGCTTCACCGACACCGGCATCGGCGTCCTAAGCTCCTGCGCGTACAAGCCCACGCGCAACTCCTCCAGCAGCCAGCGGAACTCTTCCAGCGCCGGATCTTCCACGCCCGCGCGCCGGCGGGCGAGGCGCTCGCGCTCCCAGGCCTGGGCGAGCTGCTTCCACTCCGCCATGGCCTGGATAGCGTGCGAAGTGCGCCAGCTTGTCCCACTCGAAGGCGACGAGGAAGTCCTTCGGCAGCAGCGCACCGAGCTGGCCCTGGATATCAGCCACCACCTCGGGAAAGGTCTTCAGCCCGGACAGGCGCTTCTGCAGCGCCGCATGCTCGACCAGCAGCTGGCCGGTCAGGCGCATGAACTCCTGCGCAACCAGGCTCACCCGCGACTTGGCCTCGGCGCAGCGCTTCGCGAACGCGTCGGCATCCGTCGGCAAAGGCTCGAGCAGGCAGCAGCGGCCCAGCGTCGCCTCGATCAGGCGCGCCTTCAGCTCGGCCTCGGTGCCGAAGC
>JAKJEY010000247.1:334-567 GCA_022705165.1 Pseudomonadota bacterium | reverse complement strand
GATGCCTAAGTTCACAGCCTCCTGCATGATGTCATGCACTCTTTCCGCCCCTTCCTGATGTCCGAAGGTGCGTTCTTTGCCGCGGGCTTGTGCCCAACGCCCGTTGCCGTCCATGATGATAGCCACATGATGTGGCATACGGGTCATATCTATCTGCTCTTTATACATTGTTCTTTTTCGTGTTAGACCTGATCACTGCGCCTCTTTTTCGTCAGTGATGCTTCAGTCATTGT
>JAKJEY010000247.1:0-279 GCA_022705165.1 Pseudomonadota bacterium | reverse complement strand
ATAGGAGATGTAAACCATCGTCCATGAGTAGCTGTCCTTGTTCTTCATGAAACCACTTTGAATCTTATAGGGGTCTTCTATGCCATCCAGTTTGTCGCTCATGGAAAAGCGCATGGTCCAGTCAATACCCACATTCAATCGTGGCTTCAGTTTATATTTCACTCCAAATCCTACAGGGATATTCATCGTCAGAGCCTTGTTGCAATAGGTGAAACCTAATCCTGCTTGGATATATGGTGCAAGTCGCTTGCTTCCTTTGTAGCCTATACCTGTGCCATA
>JAKJEY010000246.1:305-567 GCA_022705165.1 Pseudomonadota bacterium | reverse complement strand
CCCCAGACAACCTCATCGGATACGCTCGCATACCCGTGGATCAGGCGATTCCTGAACGCGATGATCAGGGGCGCATCGGATATCCTCTCCCTGAGGTTCGGTTCCCACCGGAGGAACTGGTTCAATGCTTCACCGATGATCTCAAACTGCCGTTCAACGGCAGAACGGAGCATGGGATCGGCATGATACTCCTCATACGTCTTCCCGGCGGAAAACTGCACAATATAATCCGCGGCTTCTGCAATGTCGTAGAGAAATTTCC
>JAKJEY010000246.1:0-257 GCA_022705165.1 Pseudomonadota bacterium | reverse complement strand
TCACGGATTCGCGGAAGATCGGGTTTCTGATCGCCGATAGTTCAACGAGATCGATCTCGCGGCAAAAGAGCCGTGCCAGGTCTTCGGCGAGACCGAAATAGGCCTCCGCATGCTCCGTCGGGGCCATCTGTTCGAACTCGACGAGAAAATCGATGTCGCTTGCTACCGGGTCGAACCGGTCGCCTGTTGCCGAGCCGAATATCCCGAGCCTCTTCACACGGCGGCGTCGAGCGATGCGGGCAATCTCGGGGATCTTC
>JAKJEY010000245.1:318-568 GCA_022705165.1 Pseudomonadota bacterium | reverse complement strand
CCCGGTCGTCAGATTGTTGCGTTTTCCCATGGCGGTTGATGAAAAACGTTCATAATGCCCCAAGTCCAGATCCGTTTCCGCTCCATCGTCGGTGACAAAAACTTCTCCGTGCTGGAAGGGACTCATCGTGCCGGGATCAACATTGATATAAGGATCCAGCTTTTGATTGGTTACGGTTAGGCCACGGGATTCCAGGACGGCGGCGACGGATGCCGCCGCCAGCCCCTTGCCTAGTGACGATAAAACACCG
>JAKJEY010000245.1:0-247 GCA_022705165.1 Pseudomonadota bacterium | reverse complement strand
ATCCTGTCTTTACGCAGCATCGCTACATCATTTTTTACGACACGTTCTTCAAAACGATACCGCGTGCCTTGAGTTCTCTGGGGTTGATCAGAAGGCCTTCGGCCGCGACACCATCCAGAACATAAATCAATTCGCCGCCTTGTTTTGCGTATTCCTGACCGTAGGAGATGGGAATTTCAGGCGTGACGTCACCCAGAAGCGAACGGGTTACCGACTCGGTCTTACGGGCGCCATTGGCCACCAGAAC
>JAKJEY010000244.1 GCA_022705165.1 Pseudomonadota bacterium | reverse complement strand
CTATCGACCTGGTGGATGAAGCCGCTTCGCGCGTGCGCATGTACAAGAGCGAATCCGCCCTGGACAGCAAAGACCTGATGAACGCTTTGCGGGAAATCCGCAAAAATCTGAAAACCGCGCGCTCATCCGGCGACAACGATACTCTGCAGGCACTGTTGGCCAAACAGGCAGAGTTGGAAGAAAAGCTGCAGCAGATGCAGGAAAGCTGGGATAGGGAAGCCGCCCCAACGGTCAGCGCTGAAGATATCAGCGAGGTCATCTCCATGTGGACTGGCATCCCACTGACGCAAATCGCGACCGAAGAATCCGCCCGACTGCTTAACATGGAGGAGGAATCTCCAGGCGCATTATCGGCCAGCAGGAAGCGATTGAAACGGTTGCGAAAGCGGTGCGCCGGGCGCGGGCGGGGCTCAAAAATCCGCACAGACCGGTGGGTTCATTCATGTTCCTTGGCCCGACGGGCGTCGGAAAGACCGAACTGACCAAAGCCTTGGCCGAAATCCTGTTTGGCAGCGAAGAAGCCTTGATTCAGATTGACATGTCCGAATTCATGGAACGCCACACCATCAGCAGGCTGGTCGGT
>JAKJEY010000243.1 GCA_022705165.1 Pseudomonadota bacterium | reverse complement strand
AAGATCAAACAGCTTAGGAAGCTGGAACGCATTGAGATAGAAGAGGAGGACACCTCCGCTATAAACATCCGCTTCTCTCCTGCCCCGCGATCCGGGACGGTGGTGGTTGAGGCAGATGAAGCCTCGAAGCGCTACGGCAGCCACCTGGTGCTTGACAGGGTCTCAATGAAGATCGAGCGGGGCGAAAAGGTTGCTTTCGTGGGACGGAACGGCGAAGGGAAAACGACACTCGCAAGGATGATCCTCGACCAGGTAGATTTCCAGGGAACCCTGAAGCGCGGACACAATGTCAATATCGGTTACTTCGCCCAGAACCAGGATGAACTGCTGGATGACGATATGACGGTTTTCGAGACGGTAGACAGGATTGCCGTTGGAGACATCCGGACCCGTCTCCGCGATATCCTCGGGGCATTCCTCTTCCATGGTGAGGACATCGATAAGAAGGTGAAGGTCCTCTCTGGCGGTGAACGGTCAAGACTGGCCATAGTGCAGCTTCTGCTGGAGCCATATAACCTGCTCCTCCTCGACGAGCCGACCAACCACCTTGACATCTACGCCCGCGAGGCACTCGAAGAGGCGCTCCTGGAATACGGCGGCACCATC
>JAKJEY010000242.1:382-610 GCA_022705165.1 Pseudomonadota bacterium | reverse complement strand
GTCGTCGCCGATACCGGAATCGGCATCGCGCCCGGCGATCTCGGCCGCATCTTCGAGCCGTTCACCCAGACCGACGCCTCGATCACCCGGCGCTTCGGCGGCACCGGGCTCGGCCTCGCCATCTCGCGGCGGCTGGCCGAGGTGATGGGCGGCGAGCTGACCGTGCAATCGACCGCCGGAGAGGGCAGCTGCTTCACCTTGAGCGTCACCCTGGCGCGCGCCGCGGCG
>JAKJEY010000242.1:0-252 GCA_022705165.1 Pseudomonadota bacterium | reverse complement strand
CCTTCCTGGAGAACATGGGCCATGAGGTGCTGCTCGCGGTCGACGGCTATCGCGCCATCGAGCTGGCGGCGCGAGAGCGGCCCGACCTCGTCCTCATCGACGTGAGCATGCCGGGCATGGACGGGTTGGAGGCGGCGCGCCGCATCCGCGCCATCGCCGGGCTGGAGCGGCTGCCGATCCTCGCCATGTCGGCGCATGTCTACAAGGACGAGGTGGCGAGCTATCTGCAGGCCGGCATGGACGGCTTCGTCG
>JAKJEY010000241.1 GCA_022705165.1 Pseudomonadota bacterium | reverse complement strand
GCCGAAAGTGCTCAACACCGGCATCTACAATGAAGTCTGCCGCGTGAAGAACGAAGATGCTTTCGCGATGGCACGCCGCATGGCGACCGAGGAAGGACTGCTCGTCGGCATCTCCTCCGGGGCGGCCGTGCATGCCGCACTCGAGGTCGCGCGTCGGCCGGAGAATGCCGGGAAGCTTACGGTCGTCATCATCCCGTCGTTCGGCGAGCGTTATCTGTCGACGGCGCTCTACTCGCACCTCGAAGTTTGAGCAGCTGCTTCGATTTCGACCGGGTCATCGACCGCTCTCGCGGGGATTCGGTCAAATGGAACCGCTACGCCGGTTCCGACATCCTGCCGCTGTGGGTGGCCGACATGGCGTCTTCGGCTATGCCGACACCTGGCCCGGCCTGACCGAAGCGGTCCGCCAGCACCTAGCGGATTCCTATGGCTGGCGGATCGAGGCCGACTGGCTGGTGTGGCTGCCCGGCCTTGTTACCGGCCTCAATGTCGCCTGCCGGGCGGTCGCGGGCGATGTCCTGACGGCAACGCCCGTCTACCCACCGTTCATGTCCGCGCCACGCTTGTCGGGACGCGGACTGACGACTGTGGACCTGGTACAAGTCGCCGGG
>JAKJEY010000240.1:335-612 GCA_022705165.1 Pseudomonadota bacterium | reverse complement strand
CAACGAGGGGGCGGCCAACATCCTGGCGTCGCGTTATCCGGGCTTGCGGATTGTTGGCCGGGCGAACGGCTACCTGACGGCAGAGGAGATGCCGGGATTGGTCCGGCAGATCAATGACTCCGGGGCGGAGATCCTTTTCGTGGCTTTGGGAAGTCCCAAACAGGAAGAATGGATTCTTCGCTGGCTGCCGAAGCTGAACGTCAAGGTTTGCCAGGGCATCGGGGGAACGCTCGACACGATCGTCGGCACGGTGAAGCGGGCGCCGCCGATCTTCTGC
>JAKJEY010000240.1:0-234 GCA_022705165.1 Pseudomonadota bacterium | reverse complement strand
AAGAGAGAAGATGTTGAGATGAAAATCATTCTCGTGGCCGGCGCACGGCCGAATTTCATGAAGATTGCGCCGCTGGTGCGGCAGCTCAAGGGCCGGCGCGATTTTGAATACAAGATCATCCACACCGGCCAGCACTACGATGAAGAGATGTCGCAGGTCTTCTTCGATGAGCTGGAGATCCCGGCGCCGGATTATCATCTCAATGCCGGATCGGGGTCCCACGCGGAGCAGACG
>JAKJEY010000023.1 GCA_022705165.1 Pseudomonadota bacterium | reverse complement strand
CCGGCCGCGACGTGCTGATCAAGTTCGAAGGCTGCTATCACGGCCATTCAGACTCGCTGCTGGTGAAGGCCGGTTCCGGCCTGCTCACCTTCGGCAATCCGTCCTCCGGCGGCGTTCCGGCCGATCTGGCGCAGCATACGATGGTGCTCGACTACAACAATCCGCAGCAATTGGCGGAAGCGTTTGCGAAGCATCCGGACCGCATCGCCGCGGTGATCGTCGAGCCGGTGGTCGGCAACATGAACCTGATCGCGCCGACGCCGGAGTTCCTGAAGGCGATGCGTGAGCTGTGCACGCAGTACGGTGCCGTGCTCATCTTCGACGAGGTGATGACCGGCTTCCGCGTCGGCCCGCAGTGCGCGCAGGGCTACTACGGCATCACGCCGGACATGACCACGCTCGGCAAGGTGATCGGCGGCGGCATGCCGGTCGGTGCCTTCGGCGGCAAGCGCGAGATCATGGAGAAGATCGCACCGCTCGGCCCGGTCTATCAGGCCGGCACACTCTCCGGCAACCCGGTGGCGGTGGCCGCCGGCCTCGCGACACTGAAGCTGGTGCAGCAACCCGGGTTCTACGAAGCGCTGACGAAGAAGACGCTGCGCCTGACCGACGGCCTCACCGCTGCCGCGAAGAAGCATGGCGTCGATTTCGTCGCCCAGTCGGTCGGCGGCATGTTTGGCCTCTACTTCGCCAAAGCCTGCCCGGCGACCTACGCCGCGGTGCTGGAATGCGACAAGGAGGCCTTCAACCGCTTTTTCCACGCCATGCTCGACGCCGGCCACTACTTCGCACCGTCGGCCTTCGAGGCAGGCTTCGTCTCGGCCGCGCACAGCGATGCCGACATCGATGCAACGATTGCCGCTGCCGACGCCTGGTTCGCCAAACAATGACGCAATCCGTTGCCTGGCTGGTGTTACTCGTCGCGGGACTGTGCGAGATCGGCTGGGCAGTCGGGCTGAAATATACCGAGGGATTCTCGCGACTGTGGCCGTCGGTCGGCACCGTTGCCGCGATGATTGCCTCGGTGCTGCTGCTCGGCCTCGCGCTGAAGGCGCTGCCGCTGGGAACCGCCTATGCGGTGTGGACCGGCATCGGTGCCGTCGGAACGGCGATTCTCGGCATCTACCTGTTCAACGAGCCGCGCGATGCGCTGCGGCTCGCCTGCATCGCGCTGATCGTCGCTGGCATCGTCGGCCTCAAACTGGTGACGCCGGCGGTTGACTGACGCCGGAACCGGTTACAGCAGGAACAGCGTTGCCAGACCGAGAAAAATCAGAAAGCCGCCCGAGTCGGTGAGCGCGGTGATCATCACCGAGCCGCCGATCGCCGGGTCGCCGCCCAGCTTCAGGCGCATGATCGGAATGGCGACACCCGCAGTAGCCGCCAACAGCAGGTTCAGTGTCATCGCTGCCGTCATCACCAGCCCGAGCGAGGCGCTGTCGTAGAGCCACCACGAAATGCCGCCGAGCAGGCCGCCCCAGAGCAGGCCGTTGATCAGCGCCACGCCGATCTCTTTCCTGAGCAGGCGGTTCAGCGCATCCGGCTACACCTGACCCATCGCAATCGCGCGCACGATCATCGTGATCGTCTGGTTGCCCGAGTTGCCGCCGATGCCGGCAACGATTGGCATCAGTGCGGCGAGCGCGACCAGCTTCTCGATCGAGCCCTCGAAGGCACCGATCACGCGCGAGGCGATGAAGGCAGTGACCAGGTTGATCGCCAGCCAGGCCCAGCGGTTCTTCACCGAGTCGATCACCGGTGCAAAGATGTCTTCCTCCTCACGCAGACCGGCCTGCGCCAGTTGCTCGCTCTCGGCCTCTTCGCGGATCAGGTCGACCACCGCATTGACGGTGACGCGGCCGACCAGCTTGTGATCGGGGTCGACGACCGGGGCCGAAACGAGGTCGTAGCGTTCGAAAGCCTGCGCTGCCTCGTCGGCGAAATCGTCCGGCTGCAGCTCGACATATTCGGTTTGCATCAGCGTGACGACTTCGACATCGAGATCGTTCACCAGCAGCACGTTGAGCGGCAACACGCCCTTCAGGCGGTCGTCACGGTCGACGACGAAAAGCTGGTCGGTGTGGTCGGGCAGTTCATCAAAGCGGCGCAGGTAGCGCAGCACCACCTCAAGCGTTACGTCCTCGCGCACCGTGACCATGTCGAAATCCATGATCGCGCCAACCGTATCCTCGGGGTAGGACATCGCCGCCCGCAGCTGTTCGCGCTCTTCCGCTGATAGGGAACGGAAGACGTCCTCGATCACCTCCTGCGGCAGGTCGGGTGCGAGGTCGGCCAGTTCGTCGGTATCGAGGCTCTCGGCAGCGGCCTTCAGCTCGGCCGGCGCCATCGACTCGATCAGCGATTCGCGGACGGCATCGGAGACCTCGAGCAGGATGTCGCCGTCGCGGTCGGCGCGGACGAGATCCCAGACCAGCAGTCGGTCGTCGAGCGGCAGCGCCTCCAGGAGGTAGGCGATGTCGGCCGGGTGCATCTTGTCCAGGCGCGCATGCAACTGACCGAGGTGCTGCTTGTGCACCAGATCCTCGACCAGGTCGTGACGCGGCATTTCCTGGCGGTGGACGAGGTCCTCCACCAGGCGAT
Organism: Pseudomonadota bacterium; assembly: GCA_022705165.1. Taxonomy (GTDB): domain Bacteria; phylum Pseudomonadota; class Gammaproteobacteria; order Burkholderiales; family Rhodocyclaceae; genus Proximibacter. The sequence continues at coordinate 19,594 of JAKJEY010000023.1, read as the reverse complement.
GCTTTGCGAGCAGCTCCTGCACCGCTTCGAGGTGGGCCTGCAGTTCGTCCGCGTCGGCGTGTTCGAGCTCGTCGTTCATTCAGACTCCAGTCCGGCATCCCCGCACCAGTGACGGGCATGCCGGTATTGCGGACACGATCGTCCGCCGGTCAAGTTGAATGGTCGCTCGGGAAGAAGTCGGGAATATTTCCCGTAGGCGCACCATCCTGCTGAATCGGCAGGATGGCAGCCAGAAGGCCGTTATCCTGCCATGGTGCCGGCTTTGGCCGGCGAGTTGCTACTAGGGCAACTGTCCACGGGAATAACTCCGGAAATGAGATGCGGCGGAGTTTACAACGAATCGTGCCGATTGTCGCGATGCAGCAATGAGCGCCTCGGGTTGTCGCTCAACAAACGCTGCTGCCAGTCGGCGTTCAGGGAATCCGCGCCGATGGCATGCGGGCGAGGATGACCTCGCTCTTGCGGACGAGGCCGGGCGCATTGCGGTTGCGGTCGTAGAAGCGCGGGCTCGGCACCATCGCCGCCAACCGCGCTGCCTGCTCGGCAGAAAGCTGGCTGGCCGAAATGCCATAGTAGTGGCGGGCAGCGGCCTCGGCGCCGAAGATGCCGTTGCCCCATTCGATGACATTGAGGTAAACCTCGAAGATGCGCCGTTTGCTCCAGGCCGTTTCAATCATCACGGCGATGACCGCTTCCTCGCCCTTGCGGAGCAGGGAGCGTTCCGGTGAGAGAAACAGATTCTTGGCGAGTTGCTGCGTGATCGTCGAGCCGCCGGCGACGGCCTTGCCCTTCTTCTCGTTCTTCTCCATCGCCTTCTGGATGCCGTCCCAGTCGAAGCCCTGGTGCATCATGAACTTGCCATCCTCGGAGGCGATCAGCGCGCGCTTCAGGTGCGGCGATATCCGTTCGTAGGGCAGCCATTCCCTGCTCAGCTGCGCCTGCGGTTTGCGGGTACGCAGTTCGTCGAGACGGATTTCCATGAAGCGGGTCATGCCGGGGTTGGCATTGCCCCAGTAGAGTACCCAGCCGAGCAGCCACAACTGGTAGCAGACAAAGGCCGCCAGCAATACGAGCAGGCTGCGCCGCAGCCAGACGACCGCCCGCTTCACGGTTGGCGCAGCGCTTCGAGCACCGGTTGCGTCACCGGGCGCACGCCGCGCCAGACGAAGAACGCCTCGGCGGCCTGCTCGACCAGCATGCCCAATCCGTCGGCGAGACGGGTGACGCCGGCAGCGCGTGCCGCGGCGAGAAAGGCGGTGTCGCCCTTGCCGTACATCATGTCGTAGGCGAGCGCCCCCGGCGCATAGCAGCCGGCTGGCAGCGGCAGCACCTCGCCACCGAGACTTGCCGAGGTGGCATTTATGACGAGATCGAAGTGACGTCCGGCAAGCGCGGTGAAACCGCAGCCGTCCACCGGCCCGTCCGCGGCGAAGTGTTCGGCCAGTGCTTCGGCCTTTGCCGCGGTGCGGTTGGCGACGACGAGCAGGGCCGGTTTTTCGGCCAGCAGGGGACCGAGCGCGCCGCGTGCTGCACCGCCGGCGCCGAGCAGCAGCACGCGGCGGCCGGCGATGACGGTACCGAGGTTGGTGTTCAGATCCTGCACCAGCCCTGCGCCGTCGGTGTTGTCGCCGGTGATGCCGTCGCCGGCGAAGATCAGCGTATTGACGGCGCCGGCCTGCAGGGCCCGCGGCGTGTGCCGGTCACAGAGCCGGAAGGCCTCCTCCTTGAAGGGAACGGTGACATTGGCACCGCGACCGCCGAGCGCGATGAAGTCGCGCACGGCCGCGGCAAAGCCGTCGATCGGTGCGAGTCGCGCCTCGTAGACGATCTCCTCGCCAGTCTGCTGCGCAAAGCGGGTGTGGATGGCCGGTGACTTGCTGTGGCCGATCGGGTTGCCGAAGACGCAGTAGCGGTCGGTCATGCTGATCAGCGGGTTTCCAGCGCGTCGCTGCGGGTGAAGGTCCAGGTGCGCGTGATCTCGATGATGTCGGTGTCGCGCCGGATGTCGGCCGGGAAGGCGGCGTAGGGCGATGCCATCTGCACGATTCTGCGGGCGGCGTCGTCGAGCACCTTGTGACCGGAGCTGCGATTGATCTCGATCTTCTGCACGTTGCCGTCGGCCAGGATGCTGACCGACAGGACGAGGCTGCCGTAGAGCTTGCCCTTGGCCGCTTCTGGATAGTTCAGCGTGCCGACGCGCTCGACCTTGAGACGCCAGTCCTCGACGTACTGCGCAAAGCGGTACTCGTCGGCACGTACGCCGATGTTCTTCTTGCGCGGCCGCTTGTTGTATTCATCGACGTTTTTCGAGATCTCGGCTTCCCAGCGCGCCATCGCCAGTGCCGAGGAGGCAAGTTCGCGTCCCGAAAGTGTCGGCGAGGGTTCGGGTTGCGCTTCGCGCTGGTTCGACGATGCCGTCTTCGTCTTGCTCTTCGTCTGAGAGAGCAGCTTCTGCTGCTGCGCCTCCAGTTCCTGCACGCGCCGCTGGCGTTGCTCCAGTTCCGCACCGGCCTGCTGCTGGGCCGAGGGCGGCAACGGCGTTTTCGCGCGCCGGTTCTCGTCCACGTTGCCTCCGCCGTCGAGGCGGTTCTGCGCCAGCGCCTGGGCGTCGGATGGCTTGCGCGCCGACTTGCTGTTGACCAGGATGATCTCGAGCGCCTTGTCCTTCATCATCCGGCTGGCGTCGGGGAACTGGAAGTTCAGCGTCAGCAGGGTGCCGTGCAGCAGGATCGAGATGCCGATGGCGAACCACAGCCGCCGGTTCGGCGAGGTGAGGTCGAGGGGCATCGGCACGGCCGCGGCCATCAGTCGATCGCTTCCGTTTCTTCTGCGGCGTCAGCCGCGTCGGCAGCAGCCAGCGTTTCCAGATAACGGCAGCCGATGTCCAGCGTCAGTTCGTCCATGTGCTCGACGGCCAGGCGGACGCGTTGTCCCGGCGTCAGTTCCGGCAGCGAAGGGACGCGCAGCAGCAGCGGTAGGTGATCGAGCTTGACCAGGCTTTCGCGGCGAACCGTCGCCTCGATGACTGTCACCTGTTCCTGCTGCAACCAGCGCAGGCACCAGTAGCGTTCCATGCCGCGCTGGAATTCGGCGTAGGCGGCGTAGGTCAGATCGAAATCGCGCATCGCCGCGAACAGCACGTCGTTGCTGGTCTTGCCCTTGCCGCCGAAGTGCGGCGTCAGGTCCTGCAGGTGGGCGATCAGCTGCCACTGGTTGACGAGGTCGACATAGCGGCGCAAGGGCGACGATGACCACGCGTACTGCGCCACGCCAAGGCCTTCATGCGGTAGCGGCGAGGTCGTCATGCGCACCTTGCCGGCGGTCTGCGCGCGGTAGATCGCGGCGATGCCCTTCTCGGCAAGCAGGCCGCCCCAGGTGCTGTTGGCGACGATCATCAGTTCTGCGACCAGCTTGTCGAGCGGGCTGCCGCGCTTGCGCTCACTGATCGTGACGCGACAACTGGCCGGCTCGGCGGTGTCGCCGTCGATGGCAAAGCTGTAATCGTTCACGCCCTGCACGGCAGAAGGTTTGCCGCGCCGGCCCTCGCAGGCGCAGGCGAGTTGCCAGAGCAGCTTCAGTTCGTCGCGGAAACGGAATTCCGGCAGGCCGGACGCCAGCGTCTCGTCGTTGAACAGCGGCTCGATTTCATGGTGGCGCAGGTTGGCGGCCACCGGCACGATCTCGAGCTGCGATTCGTGGCCGGCGATCTCGAGTTCCGGCGTGACCGTGAGATAGAGCGACACCGCCGGACAATCGCGGCCGGCTGACAGCGTGTAGCGCTCGACCAGCGTGTCCGGCAGCATCGTGATCTTGTTGCCCGGCATGTAGACGGTGGACAGCCGTTCGCGGGCAATCCCGTCCAATGGCGATCCGGGCAGGATGCCGAGCCCTGGCGCCGCGATATGGATGCCGACGCGCCAGCCGATGCCGGGCAGCACCTGCACCGAAAATGCGTCGTCGATCTCGGTGGTGGCCGCGTCGTCGATCGAGAAGGCGGCGATGTCAGCGCGCGGCAGTGCCGTGCCGGGTTCCGGGATGTCGCACGCCGGGAAGGCGGTGCCGCGCGGGAAATATTCGCTCAGGAAACGCTGGAAGTGATAGTCGTGCGCCGAGCGGATGGCGCCGCATTTCGCCAGCAGGTGGATGGCGGAAAGTCCGGTATCGGCGCAGGCGGTTTCCAGCGCCTTCATCTCCAGCTTGTTGCGATCCGGCCTGTAGAGCAGTTCGCGCAGCAGCGGCGGAAATTCCGCCGGCAGCACGCCCGCCTTCAGCGATTCGACCATGCGCTCGATGGCGAGCGCTTGCTGACGCTTCTTTTCAAGACCGGCCAGAGCGGCTGCCAGAATGTCGGCAGGGGCTTTCTTGAAGCGGCCTTTACCCTTGCGATGGAAGTAGATGGGTGCTGCGTGTAGGGCAAGCAGGATCGCAGTCGCTTCGACCGGCGAGGCGTCGTGGCCGTAATAGTCGCGGGCAAAATCAAGAAAAGAAAACTCGCCATCGCTTGCGCACTCCCAGAGGAATTCTGCTTCGACATTTTCGGCCAGCGGCTCGGCTGTATCCAGCAGCGTGCTCGCGGCGGGCTTCTCGAATAGCAGCAGCACGTTGGCTGCCTTGATCTTGGCGCGCTTGCCGGACACCGTCTCGACCTGCAACGAAGCATCGTTGTCGGTCAGGATGGCTCCCGTCTTGAAGGCGCCGTCTTCTTCGAACAGTACAAACATCCGGGCGATTATAACCCGGCGAATTCAATGATTTGAGGGACGAATTCGGGAAATCGCGTGAAGCTGTGGTCGCCGCCCGGCAGCACCGTCTGGCGGGCCCCGGCGTAGCGGCGGTTGGCTTCCCGGTAGTCGAGCACCTCGTCGCCTGCTTCGACCAGCAGCCAGTAGTGCTCTGGCGTGATGGCGGCCACCTCAAGTTGTTGCAGTGCGGCAATGTGATCCCGGGTGAATTCGAATATCTCGCCCGAGTAGAGATTTTCCTGCGGGCCGAGATAGGCTTCCAGCGACAGTGGTGCGACGACGGCCGGGTTGATCAGGATGGCGGGCAGGCCGTGTCTTTCTACCAGCCAGGTCGCGTAGTAGCCGCCGAGCGAACTGCCGATCAGCGTACAGGAGCTGTGTTCGGCGAGGATCGCTTCGGCCTGGGCGATGGCCTGGCGCGGATCATGGGAGAGATCGGGGCAGTGAAAGCGGCTTTCCAGGCCCCGTCCGGCCATGGCGTTCGCCAGCAGTCGGGCTTTCCAGGATTGCGGTGATGAGCGGAAACCGTGCAGGTAGAGGATGTGCGGGAGAACTTTGCTATTCATCGGGGTTCGCTTTCAGTGCGTCGCGCAGGGGGCGTCTCCAGTCTGTCATCTGCTTCAAGGGCGGCTGGCCAGTCCTCTTGCAGCCATCTCTCCGCCTGTTCGTCTGCAGCGAGATGGCAGCGCAGATAGGCCGTCGTGCTGGCCTGCAGCAGGCGGGTGGCCCGGGCATTGTTGCCCTCGTCTCCGGCGAGATCGGCATGGGTGGCCCCGGACAGCACCAGCAAGCTGCCGAGGTGCTCAGGTCCGTGCCGGAACGGGAGGCAGCGGGCGGCCGCATCGATGTCTCCCGGGCCGATGCCATGGTCCTCCGTGCCGGTAAGGTGCAAGGCCGGGATGGCGATACCACCGAAGCGCTCGTCGAGCGGCAGATGGCCGCCTCGTGCCGAGGGACTGAAAAGGACGGCGGCGCAGATGCGGGGGTCGGCAGGCAGATCATTTCGCCCGCGCCGCTCCCCGATGAGCCGCATGGCGCTGACGGCGCCGTAGGAGTGGCCGGCAATGCCCGTGGCAGCCTGGTGAGTCGAGCTGATCCTGTCGAGGGCAAACAGCAGATCGTGCTGGCGGAGATTCAATTCGGCGGGATCGGTGGCGCGGCGCAGCAGGTGGCGCATTGCCAGCGGGGAGCGCCCGGCGAGGGCCGCGGCATCCGTGCCGGGGTGCTGCACGGCGATGGCCGCGATGCCCCAGCTGGCCCAGTGTCTTAGCCAGTGGGCGCCGCTTTCGCAGCTGCCGCCGAGACCGTGCGAATAGAGCACGCAGGCTGACCGAGGGGTCTCCTTCGGCTGGTAATGGCGCCAACGCAAAGTGCGCTGGCGGCGACCGTCGGGCCATTCGCCATCTTCTATCGTGACGGCGAAAGGCCCGGGGGCACCGAAATCAGCCATGCGACCAGTCGACGATGCCCGACCAGGCGGTTGCCAGCACGATGATGCCAAAGGCAATGCGATACCAGGCGAAGACCGTGAAGTCGTGGCTGGAGATGTAGCGCAGCAGCCAGCGCACGCAGAGGAAGGCCGAGACGAAGGCCGAGACGAAGCCGACGGCCCACATGCCGATGTCGTCGAAACTCAGCAGGTGGCGTTCCTTGTAGAGCTGGTAGACCGTGGCGGCGCTCAGGGTGGGGATGGCGAGAAAGAACGAGAACTCGGTTGCCGCCTTGCGCGAGAGGCCGAAGAGCAGGCCGCCGATGATGGTCGCGCCCGAGCGCGAGGTGCCGGGAATCAGCGCGAAGGCCTGGGCGATGCCGAGCTTGAAGGCGTCGGTGAGCGACAGGTCGTCGACCGATTCGACGCGGATCCTGTGCTCACGACGTTCCGCCCACAGGATGACGAAGGCGCCGAGGATGAAGGTGGTGGCGACCGCGATCGGGTTGAACAGATGCGCCTTGATCGCCTTCCCGAAAAGTAGCCCGAGTACGGCCAGCGGCAGGAAGGCGACGAACAGGTTGAGCACGAAGCGCTGCGCGGCACGCTCCCGCGTCAGTCCGCCGACGACGCTGGCGATCTTCGCCCGGTATTCCCAGCACACGGCGAGGATGGCGCCGGACTGGATGACGATCTCGAACAGCTTGCCGCGATCGTCGTTAAAATCGAGCAGGTCGCCGGCGAGGATCAGGTGGCCGGTGGAGGAGATCGGCAGGAATTCGGTGAGGCCCTCGACGATGCCGAGGATCAGGGCTTTCAGTAGCAGCAGCGGGTCCACGATTCAGGTTTCCGTTTTCAGTTCTTTACCGGCGCGGTATCGGCCTCGAGCACGCCCAGCCAGCGCAGGGCCTGCTCGCGTGAATCACCGCACATTTCTTCCGAGGGTTGCAGTCCGCCGCAGCAGGCCGGCCGTTCAGGTTTCTGCCAGAGGCCACAGCGCAGATCCGGAGTCAGGTTCGCGCAGGGCACGCCGGCCGGCTTGCCCTGCGGATGCCCCGGCATCGGCGTCGCAATCGACGGGGCGATGCAGCAGGCGGCGCACCCCGGGCGGCAATCCATGACTAGGCCTTGTGGTAGATCTCGGCGCCGGTCTTCACGAACTCGACCGCCTTCGTCTCCATGCCCTTCGCCAGTGCCGCCTGCTCATCGACGCCCTGCTGGGCGGCGAAGTCGCGTACGTCCTGCGAGATCTTCATCGAGCAGAACTGCGGGCCGCACATCGAGCAGAAGTGGGCGACCTTGGCCGATTCCTTGGGCAGGGTCTCGTCGTGGAATTCGCGCGCCTTGTCCGGGTCGAGGCCGAGGTTGAACTGGTCTGCCCAGCGGAACTCGAAGCGCGCCTTGGAGAGCGCGTTGTCGCGGATCTGCGCGCCGGGGTGGCCCTTGGCCAGGTCGGCGGCGTGCGCGGCGAGCTTGTAGGTGATGATGCCTTCCTTGACGTCGTTCTTGTCCGGGAGGCCGAGGTGTTCCTTCGGCGTCACGTAGCAGAGCATGGCCGTGCCGTACCAGCCGATCATGGCGGCGCCGATGCCGCTGGTGATGTGGTCGTAGCCCGGGGCGATGTCGGTGGTCAGCGGGCCGAGGGTGTAGAACGGGGCTTCCTTGCAGTACTTCAGCTGCAGGTCCATGTTCTCCTTGATCAGGTGCATCGGCACGTGGCCGGGGCCCTCGATGATGGTCTGCACGTCGTGCTTCCAGGCGATGTCGGTCAGCTCGCCGAGCGTTTCCAGTTCGCCGAGCTGGGCGGCATCGTTGGCGTCGTAGATCGAGCCGGGGCGCAGACCGTCGCCGAGCGAGAAGGCGACGTCGTAGGCCTTCATGATCTCGCAGATGTCCTCGAAGTGCGTGTAGAGGAAGCTTTCCTTGTGATGAGCGAGGCACCACTTGGCCATGATCGAGCCGCCGCGGCTGACGATGCCGGTCATGCGGCTGGCGGTCATCGGCACGTAGCGCAGCAGTACGCCGGCGTGGATGGTGAAGTAGTCGACGCCCTGCTCGGCCTGCTCGATTAGCGTGTCGCGGAAGATCTCCCAGGTCAGTTCCTCGGCCTTGCCGTTCACCTTTTCCAGCGCCTGATAGATCGGCACCGTGCCGATTGGCACCGGGCTGTTGCGGATGATCCACTCGCGCGTTTCGTGGATGTTCTTGCCGGTGGACAAGTCCATCACCGTGTCGCCGCCCCAGCGGATCGACCAGGTCATCTTCTCGACCTCTTCCTGGATCGACGAGCCGAGCGCCGAGTTACCGATGTTGGCGTTGATCTTGGTCAGGAAGTTGCGGCCGATGATCATCGGCTCGCTTTCCGGGTGGTTGATGTTGTTCGGGATGATGGCGCGGCCGCGGGCGACTTCGCTGCGCACGAATTCCGGCGTGATCTCCTCCGGAATGCTGGCGCCGAAGTTCTGGCCCGGGTGCTGGCGGCCGAGCAAGGCCGCCAGTTTGTTGCCCATCGGACCGGAAGCTTTCAGATTCTCGATGTACGCGGCGCGGTTGTTGTTCTCGCGGATGGCGACGAATTCCATCTCCGGCGTGATGATGCCCTTGCGCGCGTAGTGCATCTGCGAGACGTTCATGCCGGCCCTGGCGCGCAGCGGCTTGCGGTGCAGGCCGGGGAAACGCAGCTCGTCGAGACTCTTGTCGGCGGCACGCTGGCGACCGAATTCGGACGACAGATCGGGCAACTGTTCGGTGTCACCACGCTCGGCGATCCATTGCGCGCGCAGCGCCGGCAGGCCGGAGCGGATGTCGATCTTCGCCGCCGGGTCGGAGTAGGGGCCGGAGCAGTCGTAGACGAAGATCGGCGGGTTCTTCTCGCCGCCGAACATGGTCGGCGTGTCGTCCTGCGCAATTTCGCGCATCGGCACGCGGATGTCCGGGCGGCTGCCTGCGACGTAGATCTTTTGCGAATTGGGGAGGGGCTGGATCGCCGCTTCGTCCACGTGGGCGTGGGCGGCGACGAATTTATCGGTGGCGTTCATGGAGGCTCCTTGCAAGGCAAGCGGTACGACAATCAGGAGCGGGACTACTGCGGAGGGGGAGGTGCCGGAGGCAGCCACGCTTCCCTACGACGGCATGACCCGTACAGGTTCAAAGGGACTCTCTCAGCCACCCCTAAGACAGCGGGCGACACCCCTAACGTGAGGCTGCAAAATTACTTGAAAATCAGTGTAATGGCAAGGAAAGCCGGTGCTTTTCCTAAAGTTTTGCGTTCTCCTGCCGATTTGTCTACGTTACGAGAACAAGGTTTTCAAGAAACCGAATTTGCAGAGGGAGTTGTGTCATGCGCAAGCAGTGGGCTGCAGCGTGTATCGTCGCCATCGTTCCGATCGCTGCGCAGGCAGCCTGGGTGGCCATTTCGTCAGATGCCGGCAAGCGGGTGGAGATCGATCCGGCCAGCGTGCGCAAGGAAGAAGGGGCGAAGCAGGTCGTCCTCGGCCGCATCCTGTTCGACAAGGAACTGACGGATCCGCGGACCTCCGGCCCTTACAAGAGCATCGAGGCGCTGACCCGTTATGACTGCGCGCAACGTACCTATACGACGCTGAAGCGCACATGGCGCTCGGCGGAGGGCGAACTGCTGCGCGAGGAGGAAGTGCGCAGCGCCGCTGAAATGCCGGTGCGTTCCGGCAGCCTCGACGACAAGATGCTGCGCGAGGTCTGCCGTCCGAAGGCGCCGGTCGACCAGCAGTCGGCGGCGTCGAAGGTGGCCGAGAAGGCCAACGAGGCAGCGGCCGAGTTGCGCAAGGCCAACGACGCGATGATCCAGAAGGAAGTGCAGAAGAGTCTGAAGACGGCTGCACTGCCAGCGCCCGCTCCGGCAGCCGCGCCCGCCCCCGCGAAGGAAGCGGCGCCGCCAGCTCCTGTAGCCGCACATGCGGCACCCAGGCCGCGCCCCGTCCGCCGTCCGGCCCTTCAGCCGGGACATGAGGCAGCGCAGCAGCATGCCGGCATCCACTGGGGTTACGAAGGCGAAGGGCGGCCCGACAACTGGGGCAAGCTGAAGGCCGAGTACGGCACCTGTGCCTCGGGGCGGCGGCAGTCGCCGATCGATATCCGTGACGGCATCCGCGTCGATCAGCCGGCGATTGAATTCGGCTACCGGCCGTCGCAATTCCGCGTCGTCGATAACGGCCATACCGTGCAGGCCTATGTCGGCGGTAGCAGCATTACCCTGCTCGGCAAGCGCTACGAGCTGATCCAGTTCCATTTCCATCGCCCGTCGGAGGAGCGCGTCAACGGCCGTGGTTTCGACATGGTGGTGCATTTCGTGCACAAGTCGGAAGAAGGCCGGCTCGCCGTCGTCGCCGTGCTGATGGAAGCCGGGGTGGAGAATTCGTTCATCCAGACCGTGTGGAATCACATCCCTCTCGAAAAGAATCAGGATGTCGCGCCGCCCTCGACGCTGATCGATCCTGGCGCCTTTCTGCCGGCTGACCGCGGCTACTTCTCCTACATGGGGTCGCTGACCACGCCGCCGTGCACCGAAGAAGTGTTGTGGCTGGTGATGCGGCAGCCGGTGCAGGTGTCGGCCGATCAGATCGCCACCTTCGCGCGCCTCTACCGCAACAACGCGCGGCCCATCCAGCCGACCTTTGGCCGCCTGATCAAGGAATCGCGCTGACCGGCAGTCAGTTGCCGACGATGCGCGGCAGCGCTTCGGCGAGATAGCGCTCCAGCCGTTTGTCGAGCGCATAGGCTGCGTTGAAGCGCAGGAAGGGCGAGGGCTGCTGCTGCGGGCGGAAGATCGCGCCCGGGGCGAGCATGATGCCCTGTGCTGCGGCATCGCTGGCCAGCCGCGCGGCATCGCCGATGCCCGGTACCTCTGCCCAGACGAACATTCCTCCTTTCGGTTCCCCGTGCGGCGCCAGCCCGGCGCGCTCCAGCATGCGCAGCGTGCGTGCGGTGGCGTCGGCCAGGCGGCCCTGCAGGCGCTCGATCAGCTTGCGATAGTGCCCTTCCGTCAGCATCAGGTAGACCATGCGCTCGGCGAATTCCGAGGTCGAGACGCAGGAAACGATCTTGACGTCCGAGAAGCGTGCGCGCAGATCGGGGTTGCAGGCGATGAAGCCGACACGCAGGTCGGCTGACAGCGTCTTGGCGAAGCTGCCGACGTATACGACCCGGTCCAGCTGGTCGAGCTGGGCGAGGCGTGTTGCCGGGCCCGGGTGAAAATCGCCGTAGGCGTCGTCCTCGACGATCAGGAAATCATGCTTTTCTGCGAGCTGCAGAACACGGAAGGCGGTGGCCGGCGAAAGGTTGCCCGAGGTCGGATTGTGCAGCACCGAATGCGTGTAGAACGCCTTGGGGCGGTGTTCCCTGAGCAGGGCTTCCAGCGCCTCGGGGTCGGGGCCGTCGTCGCCGCGCGGCACGCCGACGAGGTTGGCGCCGTAGAGGCGCAGGTTGGCGAACAGGTTCCAGTAACCGGGGTCGTCGACGAAGACGCAGTCGCCCGGCTGGATCAGCGTTCGCGTGACGATGTCCAGCGCCTGCGTCGCACCGTGTGTCAGGATGATCTGGTCGGGTGTCGTGGCGATGCCGAAATCCGTGAGCTTGACGCGCAATTGCTCGCGCAGCGGGCGATAGCCGAGCGCCGTGCCGTAGCTGGTGGCGTGCACGTCCGGTCGGCGCGACAGCGTGCGCACGTTTCGGCGCACGCCTTCCTCGTCCATCCATTCCGGCGGCAGCCAGCCGACGCCGGCCTTGAGTCGCTCCGGCGCATCTTCCAGGCTCTGGTACATGACGCCGGCGTTGTCGAAGGCGCGTTCGAGTTCGCCGCTCTTCATCTCCACCTTGGGTGCCTGGCGGTGGCCGGCGACGTAGAAGCCGGAACCGCGGCGCGAGGTCACGTAGCCAAGCGCGACCAGCCGGTCGTAGGCCTCGACGACGGTGAAACGGCTGACCGCGTGCTGCTCGGCGAAGCCGCGGATCGGCGGCAGGCGCATGCCTGCACGCAGCAGGCGATCGTCGATGTGGCCGCGGATGCCGCTGACGATCTGGTCGACCAGCGGCATCGGCGAGTCGCTGTTGAGGCTGAGCTGGAGCATGGTGTCTCTCCGTCTGTCGGTTTCGTGGGTACTGTACTGCCGCAGCGACCGGTACAGTGTGTGCCTGTATCGGTGAAATTGTACATGTGGAATGTATAAAGTGTTCGGTATTGTCAGGTCTCGATCAACGGGGCGTCAAGGATGGCGCCCACACCCCGAAAGGAGCCTGACATGACTGCCGCCACCGGCACCACCTTCCTGCAATCGACGCTGATGGGCGCCGTAATTGCGATTCTCCTCGCTGCCTGCCAGCCGGCCGATCCTGCCGCTGCGATCAAGCGCGTCGAGGCGAAGTGGGTGGATCGCCAGATGCTGTACGTCGGCGACAATCGAGTCGGGGTTGTTCGTGTCTTCCATACCCGGGCAGCACCACAACTGGTTGGCGAGCTACAGGCACCGGGGCGCGGGGCCGTACGCGACATCGCCCTCGATCCGGCGGCGAACCGCATCTGGGTACTTGGGGACGGCGCTGTCTATCTGCATGACGCGCAACGCTTTTCCCTGGTCCGCCGCATTCCTGCCGTGGGCAGCGGGAGCGAGCGCCTGGCGCTGGATGCCTCCGGTCGGCCGTTGCTGATCGCGGCCGATGGCACGCAGACGGCCACGCTGAGCTTGCAGCGACCGCAATTCGTGCAGGCGGCGACGCACTGACGGCCGCGTCGGGCCCTGTAGCGCGATCGCGGCAGGGCCCGTTTTCACGGGAGTTTTGACTTTGCGTCAATCTCTGATAAATTTACTGACTGACTGGTCAGTAAATTTATCTAGGGCTGCCGCCATGGTTGTTCAATCCCTCGTCGAAACAACATCTGCCGCGATTCAGGAGCACGATGCGCAGGACGCCGCGCCATCTCCCCGTCGGCGCCGTAAGGACGCACGGCCGTCGGAACTGACGGCGGCCGCCCTCGATCTCTTCGTCGAGAAGGGCTTCGCTGCCACCCGCCTCGACGACGTCGCGGCGCGTGCCGGTGTTTCCAAGGGAACGCTCTATCTCTACTTCGACAGCAAGGAGGCGCTGTTCAAGGCCGTCATCGAAGAGGGGATCGTGCCGGCGCTGGCCGCGGCCGAACAGCAACTCGCGGGCTACCAGGGCACCTCGGCCGGCCTCCTGCAGGCGCTGCTGAATGGATGGTGGCAACAGATCGGCAATACGCATCTTGGTGGCGTCGTGAAATTGATCATTTCCGAGTCGCGCAATTTCCCGGATGCCGCACAGTACTACCACGACCATGTCATCGTTCGCGGCCGCTCGCTGTTGCGCGCAGCGCTCAACCGCGGCATCGCCACCGGCGAATTTCGTGAAATGAACGTCGAATCCTGCATCGACGTTGCAATCGCCCCGCTGCTGATGCTCGTCATCTGGCGCTACTCCCTCTGCTTCTGCGGCAATGACATCGATCCGGCCGAGTTTCTGCGGACACATGTCGACCTGCTGGTCAATGGCCTGCAGCGCAAGGAAACAAACCAATGAAGCGACGACTGAGCCCATTGTTCGTCGCCGGCGTGGTGCTCGGCGCCGCCCTGCTGGCGGGCTGCGGGCGCGAGGCGCCGCAGGCCGAACCGCTGCGCCCGGTGCTGACGATGGTTGTCGGCGCTACGGAATCTCGGGCTGCGTCGGTGTACGCCGGTGAGGTCCGATCGCGCGTCGAACAATCGCTCGGCTTTCGCATCGCCGGCAAGATCAGCGAACGCCTGATTGACGCCGGCGCCGTGATCAAGCCGGGCCAGGTGCTGGCGCGCCTCGATCCGGTTGATACTGCGCTGAGCGCCGGCGCCGCCGACGCGCAGCGGCAACTCGCCGAGGCCGACGCAGCGCGCTTTCGTGAACTGAAGGCGAAGAACTTTGTAAGCCAGGCCGCGCTCGACAGCCGTGAAACCAGCCTGAAGGCCGCAGCCGCGCAATCCGACCTGTCACGCAACCAGGCGGCCTACACGGTTCTCAAGGCGGACCAGCCGGGTGTCGTCGGCCAGGTCCTGGCCGAGGTGGGACAGGTCGTGAGTGCCGGCCAGCCGATCTTCCGCATCGCGCGACAGGATACGCTCGAGGTTGCGATCGCGATTCCGGAAAGCCGCCTCGCCGAGGCGCGGAAGGCGAGCGATGCCGAGGTCACATTGTGGGCAGAAGAGGGCGTGAAGTATCGCGGCCGCCTGCGCGAGATCGCCGCGATGGCCGATCCGCAGACGCGGACCTATGCCGCACGCGTCGCCATTCTCGATGCCGATCCGCGCGTCGTGTTCGGCATGAGCGCATCGGTGCGATTCACTACGCCTGCCGGCAGCAAGGCTGTGACGATACCGCTCAGTGCGCTGTTCCAGCACGATGGCAAGCCGGCCGTGTGGCAGGTGGACGACGCCGGGAAGCTCAGCCTGCGCGCGATCGAGGTCGGCCGCTATTCGGACGAGTTCGTGGCCGTGTCTGCCGGGCTGAGTACTGGCGAGCGGATTGTGGTCGCGGGCGTTCACAAACTCGCGGCCGGGCAAAAGATCCGGATCGCAGAGCGCGGTGCCGATGTTGCCGCGGCAAACGTGGCCGCCCACGCCGATACCCGTACAGCACAACGATGAGGCACCTCAACCTTTCCGAGTGGGCGCTGCGGCACCGCTCGATGGTGCTCTACCTGATGATCGTGCTGATGGTCGCCGGCGTGCTTTCCTATTTCAAGCTGGGACGCGCCGAGGACCCGGACTTCACCTTCAAGGCCATGGTCGTGCGCACGCTGTGGCCTGGCGCGACGGCGCGCGAGGTCGAGGAACAGGTGACCGAGCGCCTGGAGAAGAAACTGCAGGAGGCGCCGTGGGTCGATGTGATCCGTTCAAGTTCTCGCTCGGGCGAATCGCTGCTCTTCATCATCCTCAAGGACTACACGCCGAAGAAGGAAGTACCGAACGCGTGGTACGAAGTGCGCAAGAAGGTCGGCGACATCCGCCATACGCTGCCGGCCGGTGTCCAGGGTCCGTTCATGAACGACGAATTCGGCGACACCTTCGTCACGATCTACGCGCTGACCGGCGATGGCTTCGGTGCCGGAGCACTGCGCCGCCACGCCGACGACATTGCGCGCGAACTGCGGGCCGTCGATGACGTCAAGAAGGTCGATCTCATCGGCGTTCAGGACGAACGCATCTATGTCGAGATTTCGCATGCCAAGCTCGCCTCGCAGGGACTGACGGCACAAGCCATCGCAGATTCGCTGGCGCGCCAGAATGCGATGGCACCGGCCGGGTTCTTCGAAACGGCGAGCGACCGAATCCGGCTGCGCCTGTCCGGCGACCTGCTGTCCCTCGACAGCGTGCGCAATACTCCGATCATGGCCAATGGCCGCAGCTACCGCCTTGGCGACATTGCCCAGGTGCGTCGCGGATTCATAGAGCCGGCAGCACCGAGCATGCGCGTGCAGGGCAAGGAGGCGGTCGGCATTGCGGTCGCAATGAACAAGGGCGGCGACGTGATCCGTCTTGGCGAGCGTCTGCGTGCCGAGATGAAGCGCCTCGAAGCAGATCTGCCGACCGGTATCGACGTGCATGTCGTTGCTGATCAACCGGATATCGTGCAGCAATCGATCCGGCTCTTCGTTTCCTCGCTCGCCGAGGCGATCGCCATCGTGCTCGCCGTTTCCTTCCTCAGTCTCGGGCTGCGCACCGGAACCGTCGTCGCGCTCTCGATCCCGCTGGTGCTGGCGGTCACCTTCCTGCTGATGCTGGTCTTCGGCATCGACCTGCAGCGCATTTCGCTCGGTGCGCTGGTCATCGCGCTCGGCCTGCTGGTCGACGATGCGATCATCGCCGTCGAGATGATGGTGGTGAAGATGGAGCAGGGCTGGGACCGCTTCCGCGCTGCGACCTTTGCCTACACCTCGACGGCCTTCCCGATGCTGACCGGCACGCTGATCACCGCTGCCGGCTTCATGCCGGTCGGGTTCGCCAAGTCGGGTGCCGGCGAATACACGTTCTCGATCTTTGCCGTCGTGACCATCGCCCTGCTCGTGTCGTGGGTGGTTGCCGTCGTCTTTACGCCGTATCTCGGCTACAAGCTGCTCGATCCGGCGAAGCTCGCGGCCAAGCATCAGGCGCACGAAGACATTTACGAGACAGGCTTCTACCGCCGCTTCCGCCACATCGTCGAGTGGTGCGTACGTCGCCGCTGGGTGGTCATCGGTGCCACGCTGGGAGCCTTCGTGCTTGCGCTGGCGGCCTTCAATGGCGGCGTCCAGAAACAGTTCTTCCCTGCCGCAAGCCGGCCTGAACTCCTGGTCGACCTCTGGCTGCCGCAAGGTGCCTCACTGAAAGCGAGCGAAGCGGTGACGAAACGCGTTGAAACGATGATCGCCAACGACGAGGCGATGGCACGCTCGGTCAAATACACCGCCAGCTATGTCGGCAGCGGCAGCCCGCGCTTCTATCTGCCGCTCGACCTGAAGCTCTTCTTCGACAACTTCGCCCAGCTCGTGATCACGACGCACGGCGTCGAGGCGCGAGAAGACCTGAAGCGGCGACTGGAAGCGGCGTTTTCCGCCGAAAGCGGGGAGTGGAGCGATGTCAGGGCGCGCGTCCTGCGCCTGGAGAACGGCCCGCCGGTCGGCTTCCCGGTCCAGTTCCGCGTCTCGGGCGAGGATCTGCCGGCCCTGCGCCATGCGGCAGAGGAGATGGCGGCGATCATGCGCGCCCATCCGAACATCGCCGACGTCAGCTTCGACTGGCACGAGATGGCAAAGGCGGTCCGGCTCGAGATCGACCAGGAGCGGGCGCGGGCCCTCGGCGTCAGCGTCCAGGACATTTCCTTTGCGCTGAATACGCTGCTGGTCGGTACTTCCGTCACCCAGTTGCGTGAGGGTGATCAGCTGGTCGACGTCGTGCTGCGGGCGCGCCCGGACGAGCGCCGCAGCCTCGATGGCCTGGCCGGCATCAATGTGCCGACGGCGAGCGGCAAGCACGTGCCGCTGGTGCAGCTGGCGAAGATCCATTACGAGCTGGAGCAGGGCCAGATCTGGCGGCGCAACCGCCTGCCGACGGTGACGGTTCAGGCCGATATCCGTGGCGGCCTGCAGGCCCCCGTCGTGACCGCGCAGATCAATCCACGCTTCGACGAGCTCCGTGCGCGGCTACCGGCCGGTTTCCGCATTGAGGTCGGCGGTGCGACCGAGGAGTCGGCCAAGGGCGAGAATTCTATCAAGGCCGTGATGCCGATCATGCTGGTCGCCGTGGTGACGCTGCTGATGATGCAGCTGCAGAGCATGAGTCGTACGCTGCTGGTGCTGCTGACGGCGCCGCTCGGCTTGATCGGCGTCGCACTGGCGCTGCTCGTCTTCAACGTCCCCTTCGGATTTGTCGCGAACCTGGGCGTGATTGCGCTTTCGGGCATGATCATGCGCAACTCGGTGATCCTCGTCGATCAGATCGAGCAGGACGAGAAGGCCGGCAAGCCGACCTGGGAAGCGATCGTCGGTTCCACCGTGCGCCGTTTCCGCCCGATCATGCTGACCGCTGCTGCGGCGATCCTGGCGATGATCCCGCTGACGCGCAGTGTTTTCTGGGGGCCGATGGCTGTCGCCATCATGGGTGGGTTGATCGTCGCCACCGCGCTGACCCTGCTGTTCCTTCCGGCGCTCTACGCCGCCTGGTACCGGGTGACCCCGGAAAGCAGGCGGCCGCCCCAGCAGGTATAATCCTCGTTTCTATGGCACTTTGTATTAGCAATTTCTAATATTTGAGAGCGACGGGGGTTTGCGATGAATATGGATATGGAACAGGCACGCTTCAATATGATCGAGCAGCAGATCCGCCCTTGGGAGGTGCTGGATCCGGTCGTGCTCGACCTGCTCTCCGAAGTGAAGCGCGAGGAATTCGTGCCGGCCGAGCAGAAACTGCTGGCCTTTGCCGATGTCTGCCTGCCGCTCGGCAGTGGCGCCGCGATGCTGGAGCCGAAAATGGAAGCGCGCCTGCTGCAGGAACTGGGCCTGAAGAGTACCGACCGCGTGCTCGAGATCGGCAGCGGTAGCGGCTACATGGCAGCGTTGCTGGCAGCGCGGGCCGAGTTTGTGACGACGGTGGAAATCGAGCCGGCGCTGGTCAAGATGGCACGCGACAATCTCCAGCAGGCCGGCATCGCCAATGTCGCCGTCGAGCAGGCCGACGGCCTCAAGGGCTGGGCGGCCAAGGCGCCCTACGACGCGATCGTGATCTCCGGTTCGGTGCCGGTACTGCCCGACGCCCTGCTGCAGCAACTGAAAGTCGGTGGCCGTCTGGTGGCCGTCGTCGGCACGCTGCCGGTGATGTCCGCCCAGCTGGTGACGCGTACCGGCGAAATGACCTTCAATACCATCAACCTGTTCGAGACGGTGGCACCCGCCCTGCGCAACGCCGCTGCCGGAGAGCAGTTCACCTTCTAGGCACTAGCGGAACCAAGATGAAAAAACTGAGCCTCCTTGTCGCTGCCGCCTGCCTCTCCGGCGCGGTTGGCGCGACCGACCTGATGCAGGTCTACCGAATGGCGCTGGACAACGATCCGCAATTTCTCGCGGCGCGTTACCAGCAGGATGCCGGCCGGGAAAAGGAGGCCCAGGGGCTTTCGGGGCTGTTGCCGACGCTCGGTGTCGCCGCCAACACGCAGTGGAACGACGTCGATCGTGAACTGCGCGGTTCGAACCTTCCGAAGGCGAATGCCAAGTACAACAGCAATGGCTACACGGCCACGCTGACGCAACCGCTGTTCCGCTGGCAGAACATCGTCAGCTACCAGCAGGGCAAGATGCAGGCTGCACAGGCGGAGGCGCAGTTCGCGCAGGCCAGGCAGGATGTGATCCTGCGCGTTGCGACGGCCTACTTCGATGTGCTGCTGGCCCAGGTCAACCTGGATTCACTGCAGGCGCAGAAGAAGGCGATCGCGCAGCAGCTCGAGCAGGCCAAGAAGAATTTCGAGGTGGGCACAGCCACCATCGTCGACCAGCACGAGGCGCAGTCGCGCTTCGATCTCGCCACCGCGCAGGAAATTGCTGCCGACAGCGAGCTCGAGATCAAGCGCCGCGCGCTGGAGGTGATCGTCGGGCGCGATCCCGGAATGCTCGCTTTCGTCCGTGAGAAGGTCGCGCTCGAACAGCCGCAGCCACCGGCGATGAAGCCGTGGGTCGAGGCGGCGGAGCGGGATGCGATTTCGGTCCAGTTGCAGCAGCTGGCGCTGGAGATCGCCGACAAGGAAGTGTCGCGCAATCGCGCTGGCCACTACCCGACGCTCGATGCGGTGGTCACGCGCGGCAACGCGGCGCAGTCGGCCCTGCTGCCGACCAGCGGCGGCGGTGCTGCTCCGGGTTTCGAGACGAACTCGACGA
>JAKJEY010000239.1 GCA_022705165.1 Pseudomonadota bacterium | reverse complement strand
CACCCGAAGGTGCCCCTGAATTCAGCGGTTTAGGCCGTGGACGAAGCCCCCCTCCGCCTTCGACTCCATCGTCAATCTTCGCTGACCGGCTTCGACTGGAGCTGGATGTAATTCTCGATTCCCATGCGCTCGATCATCTCGAACTGCTTTTCGAGTTCGTCGACATGGTGCTCCTCGCTTTCGAGGATGTCGGAGAACAGGTCGCGGCTGACATAGTCACGCACGCTTTCGCTATGCGCGATGGCGTCGCGGAGCAGCGGAATTGCCTCTTCCTCGATCGCGAGATCGGCTTTCAGGATTTCCTCCGACGCGCAGGCGACCCAGCAACTGGAAGTTCGGCAGGCCCCCAAGGAAGAGAATGCGATCCGCGAGCTTGTCGGCGTGCTTCATCTCGTCGATCGACTCTTCGCGCTCGAAATGCGCGAGGCGTGCAACGCCCCAATTGTCGAGCATGCGGTAGTGCAGCCAATATTGGTTGATCGCGGTCAGCTCGTTCTTGAGAGCCTCGTTCAGATAGTCGATGACTTTTTCGTCGCCCTTCATGATGGTCTGTCCTGTCGTTTTCTCTGGAAATATGTCGCGCGCATTATACAGGCCCCAGGCCCCTCAGGCCAAGGTC
>JAKJEY010000238.1:373-626 GCA_022705165.1 Pseudomonadota bacterium | reverse complement strand
GCCCCGGCATGGTGTTCGTGAATTGCATGGAAAAGCTCACCATGAACGCCCCGCGTGAGACCCTGCGCGTGCGTCTGGAAGCCGCCCTCGATGCCGGCGTCGACGGCATCACCCTGTCGGCCGGCCTGCACCTGGGTTCCTTCGGCCTGATTGCCGAACATCCACGCTTCCGCCATGCCCATCTGGGCATCATCGTCTCCTCGCTGCGCGCCTTGCAACTGTTCCTGCGCAAGACGTCCAAGCTGGGTCGACT
>JAKJEY010000238.1:0-249 GCA_022705165.1 Pseudomonadota bacterium | reverse complement strand
GTCCACCCGTTTCACGGTCACCCGGGAGTGCGGCCTGCCGGCCAAGGTGCAACAGGAATACTTCAAGGCGGACGAAGCCGACATCGAAGTCAATCAGCAGTCACCCACCGGTTACCCGATGCGCATGCTGAAGAACAGCCCGGCCATCGGCTCAGGCATCCGCCCCAATTGCGAAGCCCTGGGATACATCCTGGAAGGTGGCAATTGTGCTTACATCAACGCCTACTACCAGGCGCTGGAAGCCAATCC
>JAKJEY010000237.1:329-628 GCA_022705165.1 Pseudomonadota bacterium | reverse complement strand
CGCTCGTCGGCCACCACCACAACAGCCAGCCCCGCAGCGCCCCCACCGCGTCATCCAAGAGATCTGACATCTCAGGGGAAGGGTATCCAACCCGGTGTGGCGCGAACGACAGACGCGTTGTGTTGTGCACCGCATACCTCATAGACAGAATCACCCCATGACGACCGACCTCAGAGACGAGGGCGAGCGCTGGTCACTCGACGAGCTTCGAGTCCGCCAGTTGGAGCGCCTCAAGGACACTGTCCACCGCGTGTACGCGAACGTTCCCCACTACAAGAAGTCGTGGGACGAGGCGGGCG
>JAKJEY010000237.1:0-248 GCA_022705165.1 Pseudomonadota bacterium | reverse complement strand
TGTCCGACCTGGCCAAGCTCCCGTTCACCGACAAGCTGACGTTGCGCGACAACTACCCGTTCGGGTTGTTCGCCGTGCCTCGTGAGCAGGTCGTCCGGATCCACGCCAGCAGTGGCACCACCGGCAAGCCGACCGTCGTCGGCTACACCCGCGAAGACATCGAGATGTGGGCCGGGGTCATGGCCCGCTCCATCCGGGCAGCCGGCGGTCGTCCCGGTGACGTCCTGCACGTCGCCTACGGCTATGGC
>JAKJEY010000236.1:373-644 GCA_022705165.1 Pseudomonadota bacterium | reverse complement strand
CCTGGAGCTGGAAGAGCAGCGGGCGGCGATGACCGCGCTCGGCGCGGTCGATCTGGCAGTGCATCAATGTGGTGGGGAACTTCTTGATCCGCCGGCAACCGTGGTGGTTGCGCGGCGTTCCGGCCGGAGTCCGGTTGGTAAACGGCAGTCCCGAGGGACGGCGAGGAGACAACGATGAGCGCACCGGGCGGAGGCCGCGCGGGCAAGCGCGGGGACCGTGTTTCACGTGAAACATGGACAGGGGAATCGGAGTTCGACACCCCGATCGCCG
>JAKJEY010000236.1:0-268 GCA_022705165.1 Pseudomonadota bacterium | reverse complement strand
CACCGTGGCGAATCAAAAGGGTGGGGTCGGTAAGACCACGACCACGGTGAACCTCGCCGCCGCGTTGGCGCTGCAGGGACTCAAGACGCTGGTGATCGACCTCGATCCGCAGGGCAACGCCAGCACCGCGCTGGGCATCGATCGTCGCCAGCCGGGCACCCCGTCGTCGTATGAGGTGCTGATCGGCGAGCTGGCGCTGCACGAGGCGATCCTCCCCAGCCCGCACAATCCGAGGCTGTTCTGCGTACCGGCGACCATCGACCTGGCC
>JAKJEY010000235.1:292-664 GCA_022705165.1 Pseudomonadota bacterium | reverse complement strand
ATCATCGACGCATATTCGTGCAGTCCTGTTTAACAAGAAAGCTTCGACAGGATATTCAGAATTTTGCATGATGTAGGGGGTTTTTTGACCGGATGAGCTGGATAATTTTTTAGCAGGATGAAATAGGATGTACGGGATAGTCTCTTGATAGGATGGGCAGGATGGGAAAGGATGAACGGTATTTTTCATAAGACTTCTTGTAGCTCTTTAGGCACGGGCGGCAGGTCCCTGAACCACTTGTGGTACAGTCTACTATGCGGCGCAAAAAGCACAATCACGGTCATGACGATGATTTTGAAGTAATTACCAAGCGTGCGGTGCCGCACCCACCAGACTTCAAGTTCGCCTTTGTAGGGAGCGATGATGGTGTCG
>JAKJEY010000235.1:0-282 GCA_022705165.1 Pseudomonadota bacterium | reverse complement strand
ACCCGGGTGGCACCTTGTCGATTTCGCGCTTAACCGCGTCCGAATAGAGTTCGTAATGGCGCCGTGCTTGTGGACGTGGGCCAACGACGCTCATTTGGCCAATAAGGATGTTGACAAGCTGGGGAAGCTCGTTGATCTTGGTTTTGCGCAGGAACTTGCCCATAGGGAGGATGCGTGGATCGTTTTTTTGGGTGAGCACACCGCCCGGGAGATTGGGACTATCTTTGAGCATGGTGGCAAATTTGAGCACCATGAAGTCTTTGCCGCCTTTGCCAACGCGCG
>JAKJEY010000234.1:426-665 GCA_022705165.1 Pseudomonadota bacterium | reverse complement strand
TCCGGTGACGCGGTCGACAAGCCAGCCGGAGTCCTGTCCGGTGGCGAGAAGACGCGGCTCTCACTGGCGATGCTGGTCGTCTCCTCGGCCAATGTCCTGCTGCTCGACGAGCCGACCAACAACCTCGACCCGGCCTCACGCGCCGAGATCCTCGGAGCCCTCTCGACCTACAAGGGCGCCGTCGTGCTCGTTACGCACGACGAGGGTGCCGTCGACGCCCTCGAGCCCGAGCGAATCCT
>JAKJEY010000234.1:0-345 GCA_022705165.1 Pseudomonadota bacterium | reverse complement strand
CGTCACGCAGAAGTTGGGTTCTCGCGCAGGTATTGCCGGTCGCCGAGTCAACTTTCGCGTGACGCAGAAGTTGGGTTCTCGCGCAGTTATTGCCGGTCGCCGAGGCAACTTCTGCGTGACGCAGAAGGTGTCGTTCACTCAGGAGTTGGCGATCTCGGGGAGGCGGGTCAGTGCCTTGGCCACCGATTCCTGCAGCTCGGTGTCTGCCCAGGTGTGGTCGACGAGGTCGCCGCGAAGGTAGGCGTCGTAGGCCATCATGTCGACATGGCCGTGCCCCGACAGGGCGATGACGATGCAGGTCTGGTCGCCGGCAGCCGTGGCTGCGTTCGCGGCATCGACGGCCGC
>JAKJEY010000233.1:409-691 GCA_022705165.1 Pseudomonadota bacterium | reverse complement strand
TCCTGGCTGCCACTGCCCTTGTTGGGTCTGTACTAGTTGAACTCCATGATGCCGTCGCTTTTGCTCTTGGCGACCTGTGCATTGAATGGGCTCTGAAAATACTCCGAGGTGGCCAGTAGGATTTTTTTATCCTGCGCACAAATCCACAGCACCATGAAGAGGGCCATCATCGCCGTGACGAAGTCGGCATAGGCGACTTTCCAGGCACCTCCGTGGTGAGCTTCCTTTTTTCGTGCCATGGCAGCGGAACGGTCCGGTTACTTGCCCGGGGCGGGCATCGCC
>JAKJEY010000233.1:0-399 GCA_022705165.1 Pseudomonadota bacterium | reverse complement strand
TTGGTTTCGAGCTCCTCGGCGGTCGGCTGCACCGAGCTTTCGAGCGAACGGCGAGCGACTTCGACCGCCGTCAGCGGAGCGAGGCCCTTGGCAAAACCGGCAACCGCGGCGAGGATGCACCGGAGGTACTGCTGGTCGCTCGCGTTGTTAAATTTCACGCGATTGGCGAGCGGGTTGACGAGTCCGTAGGCGAAAAAGACGCCGAGAAAGGTACCGGTGAGTGCCGCGGCGACGCGCTCACCCACCGCCTCGGGGCCATCGGAAATGGCGGACATCGTATTGATGATGCCGAGCACGGCGGCAACGATACCGATGCCCGGAAGCGAATCGCCGACGAGATTGAGCACGTGGACCGGGTGGTCGGCCTCATCGCCCTTCGAGTCGAGCTCGGCAGTCATG
>JAKJEY010000232.1 GCA_022705165.1 Pseudomonadota bacterium | reverse complement strand
GACCGGCTTGCGCCCGTCGTCCGGCCAAAAGTCATTCAGGAGGCGCTATTCCGCCGCCAGCGCCGGCATCAACGCTTCGTCCGGCTCGATCCTGCGCGGCTCCGCCTCGCGTCCCGGCACGCGGTAGAGGAGTGCGTAGAGCGCCGGAAGGAAGAACAGCGTCAGCAGGGTCGCGACCATGAGCCCGCCCATGATCACCATCGCCATCGGGCCCCAGAAGACCGAGCGGGACAGCGGGATCATCGCGAGGATCGCCGGACCGTCGCCTCGACGATCGCCCTGCCGCGCGGCAGGCCGGCGGCGACGTCGGCCTCGATCTGGTCGACGAGGATCACCGAGTTGCGCATGATCATCCCCATCAGCGCGATCAGCCCGAGCAGCGCCACGAAGCCGAACGGTGCGCCGAAGAGGTTGAGGGCGAGCGACGCGCCGACCAGGCCGAGCGGCGCCGTCAGGAGCACGATGCCGACCCGCGCAAAGCTCTGCAGCTGGACCATCAGGATCGTCAGCGTCGCCACCAGCATGATCGGGAACATCCTGAAGATCGAGCTGTTGCCCTTGACGCTCTCCTCGATCGCGCCGCCGGTCTCGATCCGGTAGCCGGGCGGCAGCGCGTCCTTGATCGACGCGAGCGCGGGCAGGATGGCGTTGGTGACATCCGGCGCCTGGACGCCGTCGCGGATGTCGGCCCTGACCGATATCATGAGCTCGCGGTTCCGCCGCCAGAGGATCGGCTCCTCCGCCACCGGCTCGATGCGGGCGACC
>JAKJEY010000231.1:471-775 GCA_022705165.1 Pseudomonadota bacterium | reverse complement strand
TGGAGATCAGCGTGCTGCCCCACATGCTGTGGCCGACGACCTCGCGGAACTGGCTGGAGCGTGCGTATTCGAGATCGACGTGGGTCGGGTTGACGTCGCCCGACATGGCGGCGAACAGGTGGATGTCCTCGGGGCGCAGCGTGCGGACGAGCTGGGCGAAGTCGCCCACCTGGATCTCGTCGAAGGTGCGGTTCTGGATCATCTGTTGTGCGGCAGGAGCTTTCATGGCAACTCTCGTTCTTGGATGCATTGCAACACGCGATTCTAGACCTTGTATGTGACTGCCACATGCGCTAAAACAATC
>JAKJEY010000231.1:0-376 GCA_022705165.1 Pseudomonadota bacterium | reverse complement strand
GTGCTAGACTCCGCGCGTTTTTACGATCTGCGGGCGCGGATGGGGTCGGTTGTGCGCCCGAAACCTGTCGAATCTCCTCATTTCGCCACGGAATCAACCATGCAAGTCGTCGTTCTCGCTGCCGGCCAGGGCAAGCGCATGCGCTCGGTGCTGCCCAAGGTCCTCCAACCCATCGCCGGCAAGCCGATGCTGGCCCACGTGCTCGATGCCGCCCGCACGCTCGACGCCCAGCGCGTCTGCGTGGTGTACGGCCATGGGGGTGAAGTGGTGCGCGAGCGCCTCGATGCCGTCGACCTGGCTTGGGCGCGGCAGGAGACGCAGCTCGGTACCGGTCATGCGGTGCAGCAGGCGCTGCCCCACCTCGACGACGAGCACG
>JAKJEY010000230.1:334-865 GCA_022705165.1 Pseudomonadota bacterium | reverse complement strand
ACATCAGCGTGGACCCGGCAACTCCTTTCATCATTTCCTGCAGTTGGTGTTCGCTGTACGCCAGGCTACACCAGCGTGGACGCCAGGGGAGTTTCCATCCGCTTTGGCCAGGCACAAGCCATAAGAAAAAGTTGACAATAATCCCAGCCGATTATATCCTGCCTTGCAGCCTAAATCCAGCCAGGAGCGATCCCATGCGCCAGACGCTTTATCTTATCGACGGCACGGCCCTGCTGTACCGCTCACATTTCGCCTTCATCAAAAACCCGCTGGTCAATTCCCGCGGAGAACACACCAGTGAATTCCTTTCTGCACTTTCTGGAACTCAAGCGGGCGGAGAACATCCTGATCAGCTTCGACCGCAAGGGGCCGACCTTCCGGCACGAACTGAGCGAGGATTACAAGGCGAACCGGCCGCCGATGCCGGATGAGCTGGCGGCACAGATCGAGCCGGTGCGGCGGTTTTTCCAGCTTATCGGCCTGGAGGAAATCTCGCTCGACGGCTATGAGGCGGATGATGTCCTGGCCACC
>JAKJEY010000230.1:0-324 GCA_022705165.1 Pseudomonadota bacterium | reverse complement strand
GCAGCTTGTGGAAGAGCGGGTGACCATCTTCGACCCCGCCAGGGATATCAGCTATGACCGCGAGGGGGTTTTCTCCAAATTCGGGGTTCACCCGGAGCAGTTTGTGGATTACCTGGCGCTGACGGGTGACGCTTCCGACAACATTCCCGGCGTGCGGGGCATCGGGCCGAAAGGCGCGGAGAAACTGCTCCGTCAGTATCAAACCCTGGACGGCATCTACGCGCATCTGGACGAGATCACCGGCTCGACGCAGAAAAAGCTGGCTGAAAACAAGGAAAGCGCCTATCTTTCCAGGCAGTTGGCAACGATAATCCGGGACGCCCC
>JAKJEY010000022.1 GCA_022705165.1 Pseudomonadota bacterium | reverse complement strand
TTCGGTAACGGCATCAACGTCACGCTGGGTCTGCCCGTCATTCGCACCTCGGTCGACCACGGTACGGCGCTGGCTATCGCGGGCAAGGGAACTGCGGATCCCGGCAGCCTCTTCGAAGCGGTGAGCGAGGCGATTCGCATGGCGTCGCGGAGTACGGCCACATGAAACACATTCCACGAAAGCGCTTCGGCCAGAACTTTCTCGTCGATGCCCATGTCATCGATGGCATCGTGTCGGCGGTCGCGCCATCCCGTGGCGATTGCCTTGTCGAGATCGGTCCCGGACTCGGTGCGCTGACAGATCCGTTGCTTGAACGCGTCGATCATCTGCACGTCGTCGAGATCGATCGTGACATCATCGCCCGCCTGCAGAAGCGCTATTCTCCCCAACGCCTGACGATTCATGCCGGCGACGCGCTGGCTTTCGATTTCGCCAACCTCGGCCCGCGGCTGCGCGTGGTCGGCAACCTGCCGTACAACATCTCGACACCGCTGCTGTTCCATCTCGCCAGCTATGCCGGTCAAATCGTCGACATGCACTTCATGCTGCAGAAGGAAGTCGTGGAACGCATGGTGGCCGCTCCGGGCGAAAGCGAATTCGGCCGTCTGTCGGTGATGCTGCAGTACCGCTTCTGGCTGGAGTGGCTGCTCGATGTGCCGCCGACCTCGTTCGATCCGCCGCCGAAGGTGGATTCTGCCGTGGTGCGATTGATCCCCCGTGATCCCGCCGAACTGACGGCGATCGATGAAGCCGAATTGTCGCGCGTGGTGACGGCCGCTTTTGCCCAGCGCCGGAAGATGCTGCGCAACAACCTGAAGGGCATGTTCGACGATGCGGAACTTGCCGCGCTGGGCGTCGCGCCGACGCTGCGTGCCGAGGACGTGCCGGTCGCGGACTATGTCCGGATGGCCAATCACCTGAGCGAAAAAAAGCGGGCGACAGCCTGAGCCGGCAGCGCCCGCAGGCTCCCGTCGCCCGGTCGGTTTTTCCGGGCTGCGTCGGGAGCGGAGGGGAAGTCTATTTCCGGGTCGGGCAGGTATTGAGGCCGAGCAGCGGATAGAACGGGCACCAGCCCATCAGGCCAGTGGCCAAGGGGACGACCCCGATCCAGCCCCAGACACCAACCGTACCCGTTGCCGCCAGGCCGATGAGTACCGCACCGGCAGCGATGCGCGCAATCTTGTCGAAACCGCCTACGTTTGCATTCATGGAAACCTCCGTCGTAAATTGGGATGACGGAGGCGAGTCTAGCGACGTGTGCCGGCCGAGTATGTAACCTGGGTCACACAGCCCCTCAGGCCGGGCCGTGCTCGGCAAGTGCCTGCAGGCCTTTCCTGTCCTGCAGCGATATGCGTTCCCGCTCGAGCGAGATCAGTCCCTGCGTGGCAAAGCCCTTGAGCAGGCGACTGACGATTTCGCGCACACTGCCGAGTTCATCGGCCAGCGCCTGATGCGTGGTGTGGATCTCGTCCCGCGCCGAGCTCCCTTCCCCGCGCACCAGCAGCAGCTTCGCGAGGCGCTGGTCGAGGCGATGGAAGGCGACCTCCTCGATCAGTTCCATCAACTCGGCGATACGCTGGGCAAACAGGTGGAACACGAAATCGCGGAAATCGCTGCAGTTCGACATCAGTGACTCGAAGCTCGGGGCAGGCAGTACGAGCAGTGAGACATCGGATTCGGTTTCGCCGCGTGCCGTGTAGGCGGTATGGCCGAGCAGGCAACTCGAGCTGATGATGCATGAATCTCCCGGCTCGACACGGTAGAGCAGCATCTCACGCCCGTTGGGAGCCGTCTTCACCACCTTGATGCTGCCATCGATGACCAATGGAAAGCCGCGGCAGGGTTCCGTCTCCGCGAATATGCGCGTTCCGGTCGGCAGCGTCATGCGCGCCTCCGGACGGAGCAAGGCTTCGATGACTGCTGCAGGTGCGCTGGTGAGCGCCGGATAGAGGTGAAGCAGTTCGCCGCGAGTCATGAGGGGGACCTGCTTCTAGTCCGCGATCTCGGTGACGACAGGCGCGTGGTCGGATGGACGCTCCAGCTTGCGCGGGGCCTTGTCGACGCCGCAGGCCGTGCAGCGTGCAGCGAGCTCTGCCGAGAGCAGGATGTGATCGATGCGCAACCCGAAATTGCGGCGGAAGGCCATCATCCGGTAGTCCCACCAGGAAAAGTTTTTTTCCGGCTGTTCGAACAGCCGGAACGCATCGCTCAGCCCGAGTCCTGTCAGCGCACGAAAGGCGTCGCGCTCCGGTTGCGAGACATGGATTTCTTCCTTCCAGTCCGGGTGGGCGTCACGCTCATCGGGCGCGATGTTGTAATCGCCAAGCAGCGCCAGGGAAGGATAACGAAGCAACTCCTCTTCCAGCCAGTGCGTCAGTGCCTCCAGCCAGGCCAGCTTGTAGGCGAACTTCTCGGAACCGACTGCCTGCCCGTTCGGGAAGTAGGCGCTGATCACCCGCACATTGCCGACCGTTGCGGCGATGACGCGACGCTGCTCGTCTGCAAAACCCGGGATGCCGATGCTGATGTCGGTCGGGGTTTCGCGAGCGAGGATGGCAACGCCGTTATAGGCCTTCTGGCCAGAGAAGACTGCCCGGTAGCCGGCAGCCTCGATCTCGGCGATGGGGAAATTGCGGTCCTCGAGCTTCAGTTCCTGAAGGCAGAGAACGTCGGGCCGCACCGTCGCGAGCCAGTCCAGTACCTGCGGCAGCCGAACCTTGAGGGAATTGACGTTCCAGGTGGCAAGTTTCAACTGATGACCCTTAGCGGGCGAAGGCACCCGAAGGCTTGCTGCCGTAAGGGGCAGACTTCGGGTAGCCGGCGAGATCGAGCAGGTTGTTCCATGCGGCTGGATCGAAGCCCTTGAACGGCTGCTTTCCGACGAGGACGACCGGAACGACGGTTTCGCCGCCTGTCAGTGTGCGCAACTCCGTCAGCTCCGGCCCTTCGCTCGAAATGATCTTCTCCCCAAACGGAACGCCGCGGCCATTGAGCAGATCACGTCCTTTGGAACACTGCTCGAGGCACTCTGCCGTCGTATAGAGTACGACCGGGAATTTTTCAGCCGCCGTGCGCGTTGCGTAGGATTGCTGTCCACTGGCGCCCGGTTCGGTACCGCGCCGTTCGACCACGTTGGTTCCCGGTGGTGGAGGCTGGTCGGAAAAGATCGTGTTGCCGGTCTTCGGATCCTTCCATTGATTGATCGTCTGCGCCATGGCGAGGGGGGCTATGGCAAGGCTGAAGACAACCAGAAGATTCGTGACGATTTTCATCGCAGGCTCCATGCGCAGTGCTTACGCAGTGATCATACCACTATGCCGCAGCAGCGCGTCCGGACTGGGTTCGCGACCGCGGAAGGCCTTGAACGAGTCGAGTGCGGAGCGTACGCCGCCGACGGACAGGATCTCGTCGAGGAAGCGCCGCCCGGTCTCCGGGTCGAACGGATTGCCGGCTTCCTCGAAGGCCGCATAGCAGTCGGCGGAAAGCACTTCGGCCCACTTGTAGCTGTAGTAGCCCGCCGCATAGCCGCCGGCGAAGATGTGCGAAAAACTGTTCGGGAAACGATGCCAGTCAGGCGGGAAAACAACGGCGACTTCGTTGCGCACTTCCTCGAGCAGCTGCAGGACGGACTTGTCGCCCTCCGGATCGAAGTCATGGTGCAGGATCAGGTCGAACAGCGAGAACTCGATCTGACGCACGGTTTGCATGCCGGAAAGGAAGTTCTTCGCAGCGAGCATCCTGTCGAACAGTACGCGTGGCAGGGCCTCGCCCGTTTCGACGTGCGCCGTCATTTCCTTCACTACGGCCCATTCCCAGCAATAGTTTTCCATGAACTGCGAGGGTAGCTCGACGGCATCCCACTCGACGCCATCGATGCCCGATACTCCCAGCTCGCCGACCTGCGTCAGCATGTGGTGCAGGCCGTGGCCGGTCTCGTGGAACAGCGTCGTCACTTCGTCATGCGTGAACGTTGCCGGCTTTCCGCCAACGGGGCGCGAGAAGTTGCAGATGAGATAGGCGACCGGTGTCTGCACTCCGCCATCCACTACGCGGCGGCTGCGCGCATCGTTCATCCAGGCGCCGCCCTTCTTCTCCTCGCGGGCATAGAGATCGAGATAGAACTGGCCGATCAGCGCACCGTTCCGCTCGATGCGGAAGAAACGCACATCCTCGTGCCAGACCGGCGCGCTATCCGGCCGGATGCTGACCGAGAACAGCGTCTCGACGACCCGGAACAGGCCGGCCAGCACCTTGGGTTCGGTGAAGTACTGCTTCACTTCCTGATCGGAGAAGGCGTAGTTCCTTTGCATCAGCTTTTCCGACACCCAGGCCATGTCCCACGGTTCGAGCGGGTCGAGTTTCAACTCGTCACGCGCAAAGGAACGCAGTGCGGCCACATCCTTCTCGGCAAAAGGCTTCGCCTTCCGTGCCATCTCGCGCAGGAAGCCGAGCACCTGTTCCGGCGATTCGGCCATTTTCGGCACCAGCGATACCTCGGCGAAGTTGCGGTAGCCGAGCATGGCCGCCTCCTCGGCGCGCAGCTGCAGCAGGCGCGAGATGAGCGGGGCATTGTCGTGCGCGGCATCGCCGAACTCGGACGCACGCGTCGCGTAGGCGCGGTACATGCGCGCGCGCAGGTCGCGGTTGTCGGCGTACTGCATGACCGGGCCGTAGGACGGCGCGTGCAGCGTGAAGCGCCAGCCCTGAATGCCAGCCTTCTCCGCTCCGGCACGGGCGACTTCGACGACGTCGGCCGGCAGGCCGGCGAGATCCTTCTCGTCGGTGACGACTTCGGCGTGGGCGTTGGTGGCGTCGAGCAGGTTTTCCGAAAATTTCGCGGCGAGTGCTGCGCCTTCTTCCTGCAGCTCCTGGAAACGGGGCTTCTGGTCGTCGGGCAGTTCGGCACCGGAGAGCCGGAAGTCGCGGATCTCGTTGTCGACGATTCGCCTTTGTGCGGCAGACAGCGTCGCGTATTCCTGGCTGGCGGCGAGCAGCTTGTACTTCGAAAACAGCGCAAGGTTCTGCCCCAGTTCCGAATAGAAGTGCGTCACCTCCGGCAGCAGGTCGTTGTAGGCCTCGCGCCAGGGCGGCACGTCCTTGACCGAATGCAGGTGGCCGACGACACCCCAGGCGCGCGAGAGGCGCTCGGTGCCGTCGGCGAGCGGGCGGGCAAAGTCGTTCCAGGTGGCGGGCACCGTATCGCTGATGAGGCGCTCGATCAGGGTGCGGGCCTCGACGAGCAGCACGGTGATTGCCGGGCGCACATGCTCGGGGGTGATCGCGTCGAAGCGGGTGAAGTCGGAAAAGTCGAGGAGGGGATTGTCGTTCATGGCGCCTGTCGCAAATGAAACGGGCGGCTGCGCCGCCCGCTGAGAGTAATTGGTCACTACCTATTCTACAAGGTCGCGATAGGCGTGCCACGATGCGTGACCGAGAATCGGCATGAATATGACGAAGCCGAAGAGCAAGGTGACGAAACCGGCCAGGGTCAGGGTTGCAATCACGAGCGCCCAGAGCAGCATCGGTAACAGATTCGCCTCGAGTACGCGGAAACTGGTTACGGTTGCTGAAATGAAATCGCTGTTCCGGTCGATCAGCAACGGTACGGATACGATGCTGAGCGCGAATACCACCAGCGCCAGAACCCCGCCCGCGACGAGCCAGGCAAGCGCGAGTTCGCCGCGACCGTCAGCCCCGAACACCGCCGCGACGAACTGCATTGCATTCAGCCCGGCCGGCGTTGGCAACATCAGGGAGAACATGACCGCCGAGAAACGCTCCCAGGCGACCCAGAGCAGTGTGATCAACAGGCCGAACAGCGCCAGCCCTTCGCCGCCGCGCACGAAGACGGCCAGCGAGTCGACGAAGCGCGATGGTTCGCCCCGTTCCGTGCGTCGGGAGAGTTCATAAAGACCGGCCGCCAGGATCGGTGATACGAGCACGAAGCCCGAGACCGCCACGATAAAGAACTGTGGGGTTTTCCATGCGACGGCAAGGATGGCATCGCCACCGAGGCTGAAGAGAAGGCCGTAGGCAATACTGGCGATGGGCGTTCTGCACATGTCCCGCCAGCCGGCGGCCAGCCAGCGGAAGGGGTGGGCGAGGCTGACGCTGCGGATGCCGACAGCGCATGCAGCCTGACCGGATGCAATCTGATGATTCATGCCGAGTCTCCCGGGAAGAACGCAGGATAGCGCCGCTGGAAGGCGGCTTCCGGGGATGGACAGCGGCGGTGTGGCGAAAGTTCAGGCCAGTTTTTGCCCGGTCAGACGCTCGTAGGCCTCGCGGTACTTGGCGGCAGTCTTGTCGACGATGTCGGCCGGCAGGTTGGGGCCGGGTGCGGTCTTGTTCCAGTCCAGCGTCTCCAGATAGTCGCGCACGAACTGCTTGTCGAAGGACGGCGGGTTTTTGCCTTCGACGTACTGGTCGGCCGGCCAGAAGCGCGAGGAGTCCGGGGTCAGGGCTTCGTCGATCAGGTGCAGTGTGCCGGCCTTGTCGATGCCGAACTCGAACTTGGTGTCGGCGATGATGATGCCGCGGGTGGCGGCGTAGCGCGAGGCCTCCTCGTACAGCTGCAGCGCGACGCTGCGGGCCTGCGCGGCCAGCTCGGCGCCGTTCTTGCCGGTGCCGTATAGGGCCTCGGCCAGCACCTTGGCGCAGTGGGCCTGCGACTGCTCGAAGCTGATGTTCTCGTCGTGCTCGCCGATGTCGGCCTTGGTCGCCGGCGTGAAGATCGGCTGCGGCAGCTTCTGCGCCATCTTCAGTCCGGCGGGCAACGCGATGCCGCAGACGGCACCGGTGGCCTGGTAGTCCTTCCAGCCGGAGCCGATCAGGTAGCCGCGCACCACGGCCTCGATCGGCAGCGGGCGCAGGCGCTTCACCACGACCGCACGGCCTCGCACCTGGTCGCGCTCATCTGCCGCGACGACAGCTTCCGGATCGACGCCGGTGAGCTGGCCCGGCACGATGTGCGCGAGCTTGTCGAACCAGAAATTGGCGACCTGCGTCAGTACCTTGCCCTTGTCCGGGATCGGGTTCGGCAGGATGACGTCGAAGGCAGAAAGGCGATCCGAGGTGACGATGAGCAGTTGCTCGTCGTTGACGGCGTAGATGTCGCGCACCTTGCCGCGCGAAAGCAGCGGCAGGCTCTTGATGGCGGAGTCGAAAAGCGGAGCGGTCACGATGGTGTCCTGAAGCGGGAATTTGAAAGATGCGAAAGATGCAATTATAGGCTAATGCCCCGCGCCTTCCTCGGCGGCGAGCACCTTGCGCATGCGGCGGATACCCAGCGCGACGATGCCGGCAATGACCGGAATCGAGACGGCGGCAGCGATTTCGGGCGAAAGCGACGCTACGAATGACTTCTGCAGGCCCTTGGCAAGATACTGCACCAGTTGCGAGCCGTAGTAGGTGATGGCGACGACCGACAGTCCCTCGACCGTTTCCTGCAGGCGCAACTGAAGTTTCGCACGGCGGTTCATCTGCGCCAGCAGTTCCTGGTTCTGGCGCTCCAGCTCGATATCGACACGTGTGCGCAGGAGCGCGCTGCGCCGGGCAATGCGCGTCGACAGGTCGGTCTGTCTTGCGGCGACGGACTGGCAGGTGCGAGCCGGCGCTCCATGAATTCGCGGATCGGCGGGAAGCCGGCGAGGCGCTGTTCCCGCAGGTCTTCGACGCGCTGCTGCACGAGGCGATAGTAGGCGGCAGCAGCACCGAATCGGTAGGCGGTGCGCGTCACCGACTGCTCGACCTCGGCGGCCAGGCGCGTCAGGTGGGCGAGCAGGCGACGTTCGTCCTCAGGGGTGATCGTTGCACTCATCGCTTCCATCAGTTCGACGAGATCCTGTTCGCATTTGCCGAGAAAGCGACTGGTTTCCTTCGCTACCGGGAAGGCGAGCAGGGCCATCATGCAGTAGGTCTCGATCTCGAGGATGCGCTGCACGGTCCGGCCGGCCTGGCGGTGGCGCAGGTGTTCGTCGATGACGGTGAAGCGGGAGAAACCGTCCTTCAGTTCGAAGTCCGAAATGACCCAGGCGGCACCTTCGGCTACGCGGGTGGCGACCACTGCGTCCCCGCTGCGGGCGATGCCATCGAGCACTTCCTCGGGCGGGTTCTGGGCGGCGGCGCACAGCTCGATATGGCTGGCAGCGATGACCTCGCCGGGGATACCTTTCACCCATTCCGAAGGGAAGGCGGCCAGCGCCGTCGTATCGGCGGCATCCCCCGCGACACGGCGGCGGAAGAAGGTGTATCCCGAGAACTCGGTGTGACGCTCCCACTTCAGGCGTAAGCCGCACACGCCGCCTGCATCGAGCACCCAGTGGTCGCCATCGACGACCGGGCAGACTTCGGTGCCGAGCGTCGAACAAAGCTGCGCCAGATGCTGGCGTTCGTCTGCCGCGTTGCCGCCGCTATGCGTGACCGCGAGATAGCTGATCCATTCCGGACCGGGGATGGCGACCGGCGGCCGCGAGTGGATCTCGGCGTTGAGGCGGTGGCGCAGCGAGTGTTCGGGCAGCGGCAGCATGATGAGTCGGAAAAAAAGAAAACGGCACCGAGTCTATCACCCGGTGCCGTTCGCAGGTGCTTGATTATTTTACGATCTGGTTCAGCTCGCCCTTGGCGTAGCGCTCGGCCATCTTGTCCAGCGGAATGGCCTTGATCTTGCTCGCCTGACCGGCGGTGCCGAAGGCTTCGAAGCGGGCCAGGCAGATCTTCTTCGCGGCTTCGCGGGCCGGCTTCAGGTAGTCGCGCGGGTCGAACTTGTCCGGATGCTCGGCCAGATAGCGGCGCACGGCGCCGGTCATCGCGAGGCGGATGTCGGTGTCGATGTTCACCTTGCGCACGCCGTGCTTGATGCCCTTGACGATCTCCTCGACCGGTACGCCGTAGGTTTCCTTCATGTCGCCGCCGAATTCGCGGATCTCGGCCAGCAGTTCCTGCGGCACCGACGACGAACCGTGCATGACCAGGTGCGTGTTCGGGATGCGCGCGTGGATCTCGGCGATGCGATCGATGGCGAGGATATCGCCGGTCGGCTTCTTGGTGAACTTGTAGGCGCCGTGGCTGGTGCCGATGGCGATGGCCAGCGCGTCGCAGTTGGTCTTCTTGACGAAGTCGGCCGCCTGCTCGACGTCGGTCAGCAGGTCTTCGCGCGTCATGTGGCCCTCGGCGCCGTGGCCGTCTTCCTTGTCGGCCTTCATCGTCTCCAGCGAGCCGAGTACGCCCAGTTCGCCCTCGACCGAGACGCCGATGGCGTGCGCGAATTCGGTGACTTTCCTAGTGACTTCAACGTTGTACTCGTAGCTGGCGACGCTCTTGCCGTCGGCTTGCAGCGAGCCGTCCATCATCACCGACGAGAAGCCGGAACGGATTGCCGCCATACACACCGACGGCGACTGGCCGTGGTCCTGGTGCATGACGATCGGAATGTGCGGATAGGCTTCCAGCGCAGCCAGGATCTGGTGGCGCAGGAAGGGTTCGCCGGCGTACTTACGGGCGCCGGCCGAGGCCTGCATGATGACCGGGGCGTCGAGCTGGCTGGCCGCCTCCATGATGGCCCATACCTGCTCCATGTTGTTCACGTTGAAGGCGGGCAGGCCATAGCCGTTTTCGGCGGCATGGTCGAGAAGCTGGCGCATGGATACGAGCGGCATGATGACTCCGGTATAAAAGGGCGGCGCCGCAGCAAGGCCTGAGGGCCGCCGTTCAAGGAAAGACGCCTATTTTATCGTGATTTGATGGCGAATCGACGATGCGTTGCTGCGCTTCCCTGTGCCTCGCGCAAGGCCGCTTTCAGTGCTTCGGCGCCATCCGCCTCGCGCTCGCCCCATTGCTCGAAATAGACCAGTTCGTCGAGCGGCAGGCGCGGCCGCCAGCCGGCTGCTTCCAGCTCCGGCTTGTCGTAGAAGTGGCTGACCTGACCCAGGCACAGGTAGGCGATCGGGATGATGCGTTCGGGCAGGCCGAGGATCTCCTTCAGCGCAGCCTGATGGAAGATGCTGACCCAGCCGACGCCGAGCCCTTCGCTGCGCGCAGCGAGCCACAGGTTCTGCACGGCGCAGACCGAACTGTAGATGTCCATGGCCTTGATGTGCGTGCGGCCGATGACCACCGGGCCGGCACGATCGCGGTCGCAGGTGATGAGGATGTTGACCGGTGACTCGATGATGCCTTCGAGCTTGAGTTCGCGGTAGATCTCCTGCTTCTCGCCCTCGAACATCTGCAGTGCTTCGGCATTGGCTTCGGAAAAGGCGGCGTGGATGCGCTGCTTGACGCCGGCGTCGCGGATCAGCACGAAGCTCCACGGCTGCATGTAGCCGACCGAGGGCGCGAAGTGGGCGGCCGTCAGGATGCGCGCCAGCACTTCGTCCGGGATGGCATCCGGCAGGAACTGGCCGCGGACGTCACGGCGGGAAAAGATGGCCTGATAGACCGCGTCGCGGGCGGCCTCGGCGAAATGATGGTTCTGCTGCTGAGCGTTGTTCATGGAGTCCCCTTCTGAACAGGCATGAGCGACGCCGGTCCATGGCGTCGCGAATGGTACTCCGGCCGGTCTTCTGACTCGGGTTCATCCGGAACCGGCACCTTCCCGGAGCTGTTGCTCCAGTGGCTTCCGTCGGTTCCATCCCCCTCACAGCGCTGGGCGCGTTGCGGAATTGGCGCAGGCCTCACCGCATTCCCGATTCTCCTGCCAGGGGCAGGCACCGGAGCACGAAAATTTGCCCGATATGCACCGGGCAACTCGAATTCTATCAGCCCGCCTTGAGTGGCGGGATGTGTTCGCCGACGCGCACGATCTTGAGCGTGTTGGTGCCCCCCGGCGTACCGATCGGCTCGCCGATGGTGAGTACGATCAGGTCGCCCTTGTCGACAACGCCGGCATCGATCAGGAGCTGCTCGGCATCGGCCAGCAACTCCTCGCGGTCGGTATGCGTCTGCTTCATGAGCAGGGGATAGACCTCGCGGTAGAGGCACATCTTGGTCTGCGCCGCCGCTGACGGAGTCAGCGCATAGACCGGCACGCCACAGTTGAGACGGCTCATCCACAGCGCTGTCGATCCGGATTCGGTGAGCGCCGCGATGGCCTTGACCTTCAGGTGGTGCGCCGTCCAGATGGCGGCCATGGCGATCGACTGGTCGATGCGTGTGAAGATACGGTCGAGGAATTCGCGGTCGAGCGTGACTTCATGCGATTTCTCGGCTTCGAGGCAGACGCGGGCCATCGCCTCGACCGTCTGCACGGGATACTTGCCGCTCGCTGTCTCGGCCGAGAGCATCACGGCATCGGTCCCGTCGAGCACGGCGTTGGCAACGTCGGAGACCTCGGCGCGGGTGGGGACCGGTGACTGGATCATCGACTCCATCATCTGGGTGGCGGTGATGGCGAGCTTGTTGCGCTCGCGCGCCATGCGGATCATCTTCTTCTGCAGCGCCGGTACCGCGGCATCACCAACCTCCACGGCGAGATCGCCGCGGGCGACCATGACGCCATCCGAGGCGTCGAGGATCTCGTCGAGGGCGCCGACTGCCTCGACGCGTTCGATCTTGGCGATGGTCAATGCCTTGCCGCCGGCGGCACGCATCAGCTGGCGGGCCATGTACATGTCAGCGGCACTCTTCGGGAACGAGATGGCAACGTAGTCGACGCCGATGCTCGCTGCCGTCTTGATGTCATCCATGTCCTTGGCGGTCAGTGCCGGAGCCGAGAGGCCGCCCCCCTGGCGGTTGATGCCCTTGTTGTTCGACAGTTCGCCGCCATGGCGGACGAGCGTATGGATCTCGGTGCCGGCGACGCGGTCGACGTCGAGGACGACGCGACCGTCGTCGAGCAGCAGCACGTCGCCCGCCTTGACGTCCTTCGGCAGGTCCTTGTAGTCGAGTCCGACGCGCTCCTGCGTGCCGCTGTTGCAGGCAGCGTCGAGGACGAAGCGGGCGCCGTTTTCCAGAACGACCCTGTCGTCGGAGAACTTGCCGACACGAATCTTCGGCCCCTGCAGGTCGGCCAGTATGCCGACCGGGCGACCGACACGCGCCGCCGCCTCGCGGACCATCGTGGCCCGATTGACATGGTCTTCGGCCGTGCCGTGCGAGAAGTTCATGCGCACGACGTCGACGCCGGCACGGATCAGTTTTTCGAGGACTTCGGGGTTGTTCGAAGCGGGGCCGAGGGTGGCGACGATCTTGGTGTGGCGGGTCATGGTCTGTCCTTTATTGGTATGACCATTTTAGCGAGGCCAGACCATTCGGCAAACACCGGGGGTGTTCGATCGGACACGCCAGCGCGGGAGCGATCAGCCCGCCTCGGGGGTGTCGCCGGCGACGATGCGGTTGCCGCCATGCTGCCGCGCCTGCGCAAGGCGCTGTGTGGCAAGTGCAATCAATGCCTCTTGCGAAAGATTGCCATCCATCGGGGTGCAGGCGACTCCCGCGCTGACGACCAGCTTGAAGGCGCTGCCGCGGATCTTGACCTCGCTGCTGGCGAGGCTCCTACAAACGCGGCGGGCGAATGCGACGCAGGTGGCCGGAGTGTTGCCGGGAGAAATGATGCAGCAGTCAGCTTCTGCATTCGCCACGACCGAATCCTGCGCGCCGATCTTTTCGCGCAGCACGCGCGTGATCCGTTCGGCGATGGCTGTCATCGTCCCCGTGCCGAAGCGCTCCAGAAGCGCCGCATGCTGGTCGAGGCCGAATGCCAGGACACCGATGGCGGGAGACGTTGCGCCATGTGTTTCTTTCAGGTCGGCTGTGAGCTTCTCCCATGAGCCTGCCGGTTCGCGTGGCGGGATGGCTGGTGCCGGGGGTGGTACCGGTGCCGCTGCCGCCTTGTCACGCGTCGGATCCCAACGCCCGAGACGGCTGACAATGGCAAGAATCTCCTGGGGCGACATGCCGCGTGCGATGAAGTCGGCAACCCCTTTTTCTCTTGCAAGCTGCTTGTTCTGCTCGGATTCGCTGTCGGAAACGATGAGCAGAAAGTCCAGATCGCGGATGCGCCGAATCTTGCTGGCACGGATTCTGGTCAGCAGATCGAAACCGCTCAGCCGCTCCGGTTGCGGGCCACAAACGACAGCAACGACGAACGGGTCGAGGATGAGCGTCTGCCAGGCCGACTCCCCGTCGGCTTCTTCCCTGACGTCAAAGTGTTCACGCAGGTGTTTGGCGAGCGTGGCGCGGACGACGCGTGAGGGTTCGACGATCAGTATCCGCCGGACGTTGTCTGCCATGGTTCTCTGTCTGTCGCCGGCCGCCGATCAATGGTTCTGTTCGTCTTTCGCCCGCTGGGCGAAGCGTTGTTCCATGTCGTCCAGTGGCAGGCCGAAGGCGAGGGCCTTGTCGAGCGCCCGGATCAGCGGCATCAGTTGCAGACCCAGTGCCCCCATCGGCACGCTGGCGGGGGCGGGAGAGCAGAACTTCGACAGGCTGAAGAGGTAGTCCGGCGTGAATGCGAATTCAGGCTCTGCCTTGTCGCTGGCGACAACCCGATTCCCCCCGGCCTCCTGCGCCCGCCGCAGGCGTTCGTTCGCCAGGGAGAGCAGTCCCGCCGCACTGGTATCGGCGTCGTCCGGCATGCTGACGATGCCGGCGCTGACCTTGAAGTTGAGCGGCGATCCGCCGATCGAAACGTGGCTTTGCGCAAGCCCGCGGCAGACCCGTTGAGCAAAGGCATAGCAGCTGGCCAGGCTGGATCCGGGGGTGACGATGATGCATCTTCCGTGCTCGTCGCAGCCAATGCTGTCACCGCCGCCGATCTTGGCATGAAGGATCTTGCCGAGCCGCTTGGCGATGGTCAGCAGTGCGCGTTGTCCGTAGAGGCCGGACAGCGATCCGGCGTCGTCGAGACCGAAACTGATGATGCCCAGCATGCCCTCCTTCATTGCGATGCCCACGAGGGCGGCGTCGATGCGGGCATGCAGTTCCTGCGTGCTCAAGGGGGTCCAGTGACCGCCATCGTCGTCCCGCTGGGTCGGCTGATTGAACTGGACTGCGGTCGGCATGATGTGCGAGTCGGTCAGGTTGGTCGCGAACTCCCAATTGACGAGGCGACCGATGCACTCGAGGATCTCCTCCTTCGCCATGCTGCGGTTGATGAAGTCGGTGACACCGCACTCCCGAGCGCGCAAACGCTCTTCTTCCGACTCGTTGCCAGAAACGAGCAGGAGGAAAGGAATGTCGCAGATACGACGGAGCTTGCTGATGCGGATCCTGGCCAGCAAATCGAGGCCGTTGAGCTTGGGCAGGCTGGCACTGGCAATGACCGCGATGATCGACGAGTCGAGGACGAGCGTCTGCCAGGCCGACTCGCCATCCGCCTCTTCCCTGACATCGAAGCTCTCGCGCAGATGCTTGGCGAGCGCAGATCTGGCGACCTTCGACGGGTCGACGATCAAAACGCGCCGTAGTCCTTCCTCCATTTCGTCTCCTCCCTCCGCTCTTTGGCGAAGAGTGTGAAATATTTACTTGAATGGCTGGGATTTTCCATGATGCGAGCTCGCGAGGCAACTTGCATCTCGCTTGGGGGGCGCATAAAAAAGGCCGCCCCGGGGGCGGCCTTCACTAAAGGCGAACGGCTTAGCCAGCCACACGACTTTCCAGTACTTCGATCGCCGGCAGCTTCTTGCCTTCGAGGAACTCGAGGAAGGCGCCGCCACCGGTCGAGATGTAGTCGACGTCCTGGGCGATGTGGAACTTGGCGATGGCGGCCAGCGTGTCGCCGCCGCCGGCCAGCGAGAAGCCGTCGGAGTGGGCGATGGCCGAGGCCAGCATTTTGGTGCCGCCGGCGAACTGGTCATGTTCGAAGACGCCGATCGGGCCGTTCCATACGATGGTGCCAGCGTGGGCGATGATCTCGGCCAGCTTGGCGGCCGACTTCGGGCCGACGTCGAGGATGCGGTCGTGCGGCGCGACGTCGTCGACCGATACCTTGGCGCCGCGGGCCAGTGCCGAAACTTCGTCGGCAACGACGACGTCGACCGGCAGCGGCACTTCGGCACCGCGCGCCTTCATCATGTCCATGATCGCGTGCGCTTCGCTGACCAGGTTCGGTTCGGCAAGCGAATCGCCGATGCGCTTGCCGGTGGCAAGCAGGAAGGTGTTGGCGATGCCGCCGCCGACGATCAGCTGGTCGACCTTGTCCGCCAGCGACTTGAGGATGGTCAGCTTGGTCGAGACCTTGGCGCCGGCGACGATGGCGACGAGCGGCCGCTTCGGGTTTTCCAGGGCGCGGGAGAGCGCGTCGATCTCGCCGCCCATCAGGAAGCCGGCACAGGCGACCGGCGCGAACTTGGCGATGCCGTGCGTGGTGGCCTCTGCGCGGTGGGCGGTGCCAAAGGCGTCGTTCACGTAGATGTCGCAGAGCTTGGCCATCTTCTGCGCCAGCTCGTCGTTGTTCTTCTTCTCGCCCTTGTTGCAGCGGCAGTTCTCAAGCAGAACGATCTCGCCCGGGGCAACCTTGAAGCCACCGTCGACCCAGTCGGCGACGAGGCGGACCGGCTTGCCGAGCAGCTGGCCGAGACGCACGGCCACCGGCATCAGCGTGTCTTCCGGCTTCAGCTCGCCTTCCGTCGGGCGACCGAGGTGCGAGGTGACCATCACCGCGGCGCCGTTCTCCAGGCAGTACTTCAGCGTCGGCAGCGCGGCACGGATGCGCGTGTCTTCAGTGATGTTGCCGGCGTCGTCCTGCGGCACGTTGAAGTCAGCGCGGATGAAGACGCGTTTGCCCTTGACGTCGAGGTCGGCGAGCTTGAGAACGTTCATGGAAGGCTCCTGTGGAAGGTCGAAAAGAAAAGGTTCAGGAAATCTTCTGCCGCCAGTGGCAGGCGACGTCGAGCAGGCGGTTGGCGAAGCCCCACTCGTTGTCGAACCACAGCAGCAGGTTGAGCATGTGCTGGCCGGCGAGCCGCGTCTGGCTGCCGTCGATGATCGCCGAGTGCGGATCGTGGTTGAAGTCGATCGAGGCGTGCGGGGCATCGGTGAAGGCGAGCAGCTTGCGCCACGGACCGGCGGCGGCATTCGCCAGCAGCGTGTTCACTTCATCGACTGAAACCGGTCTCCCGGCGTCGATGACCATGTCGATTGCAGAGACGTTCGCGGTCGGCACACGGATCGCCTTCGCCTGCACGCGGCCGGCGAGTTGCGGCAGCAGGCGCTCGACGCCACGCGCCAACCCGGTCGACACCGGGATGATCGACTGCATCGCCGAACGTGTCCGCCGGAGGTCGGCGTGGTGGTAGCCGTCGGCGAGCGGCTGGTCGTTCATCACGGAATGCAGCGTTGTCAGCAGTACGTGCTCGATGCCGATCTCGCGCGCGAGCAGGTCGAGCACCGGGACAACGGCGTTGGTCGTGCACGAGGCGTTGGAAACGAGCTTCTCGCTGCCGGCCAGTGCCTCGTGGTTGATGCCGTAGACGATCGTCGCGTCGACGTCGGCCGCGCTGTTCGCCGGGTGCGAGAGCAGCAGTCGCGGTACCCCGGCAGCAAGGAAACGTGACAGGCCTGCGCGGTCGCTGTAGCGGCCGGAGCATTCGACAACGAGATCGATGCCGAGTCCCTGCCAGTCGACGGTGTCGGGCGTCGTTTCGTGGCTGACCGAGATCGCCTCGCCGTCGATCAGCAGGTTCTGCCCCTGCACCTCCACGGCGCCGGGGAATCGGCCGTGCGTCGAGTCGAAGCGCGTCAGGTAGACGATGCTTTCAAGCGCAGCCGGCTCATTGATCGCCACCACCTGCAGCCGGTCGCGACACGGAGATTCGTGCAGCGCGCGCAGGAAACAGCGGCCGATGCGGCCGTAGCCGTTGATGGCGAGGCGAAGGGGTTGCGGCAAATCCGGCTCCGGAAAAGAAAAAGGGCAGGCCTGCGGCCTGCCCCTTGCGGACGAATTACTTGGCGTTCATCCAGGCGCGGGCGGCGTCGAGCATGCGGCAGGAATAGCCCCACTCGTTGTCGTACCAGGCCAGCACCTTGACCAGCACCGAGCCATCTTCGCCCTTGATGACGCGGGTCTGCGTGGCATCGAAGGTGGTCGAGACGGTGGTGTGGTTGAAGTCGGACGAGACCAGCGGTTCGTTGTTCACTTCCATGATGCCCTTCAGCGGGCCGTTGGCGGCTGCCGTCATCAGGGCGTTGATCTCTTCCTTGGTGGTGGCGCGCTCGGCGGTGAAGGTCAGGTCGACCAGCGAGACGTTGATCGTCGGCACGCGCAGCGCGAAGCCGTCGACCTTGCCGACCAGCTGCGGCAGCACCAGGCCGACGGCCTTGGCAGCGCCGGTCTTGGTCGGGATGATGTTGGCAGCGGCGGCGCGGGCGCGGCGCAGATCCTTGTGGCGGACGTCCACGGTCACCTGGTCGTTGGTGTAGGCGTGGATGGTGGTCATCAGGCCCTGCTTGATGCCGATGTTGTCCGAGAGGATCTTGGCGACCGGGGCCAGGCAGTTGGTGGTGCAGGACGCGTTGGAGACGACGGTCATGCCGGCCTTCAGGGCACCTTCGTTCACGCCCATGACGATGGTGGTGTCGACGTCGTCGCCACCCGGGGCCGAGATCAGCACGCGCTTGGCGCCCTGGTCGAGCAGAGCCTGGGCCTTGGCCTTGGTGGTGTAGGCGCCGGTGCACTCGAGCAGCACGTCAACGCCGTGCGAAGCCCAGTTCACGCCCTTCGGGTCCTTGGTCGAGTAGAAGGCGATCTTCTTGCCGTCGATGATGATGCAGTTCTCGCCTTCGGTCTCGACCGAAGTGCGGAAGCGGCCATGGGTGGTGTCGTACTTCAGCAGGTGGGCGTTGGTCGCCAGGTCGCCCGAGGCGTTGATCGCGACGACCTCGAACTCGTTCTGCAGACCCTGTTCGTAGATGGCACGCAGCGTGCAGCGACCGATCCGACCGAAACCGTTGATGGCGACTTTGATACCCATTGCTTTGCTCCTGAAAAGAACTGAGTTGCGAAGAGTTGCTATTAAAGAATGCCTTTGACCGTCGCCACCACATTGGCCACGGTGAAACCGAAGAATTCGAACAGCTTGCCGGCCGGCGCCGATTCGCCGAAGCGGTTGATGCCGATCACGGCGCCCTTGAGGCCCACATACTTATGCCACAGGTCCGGATGGCCGGCTTCGATGGCGACGCGCTTCTGGCACTTGCCGAGCACGCTGGCGCGGTAATCCGCGTCCTGGCGGTCGAAAGCATCGGCACAGGGCATCGAGACGACGCGGGCGGCGATGCCTTCCGTCTTCAGCGCAGCTTGCGCGTCGAGTGCCAGCTTCACTTCCGAGCCGGTGGCGATCAGCACCACCTGGGCTTCGCCTTCAGACTCGGACAGCACGTAGCCGCCGCGGCGGATGGTGTCGATCGAGATGCCGGCGGTGACCGTCGGCAGGTTCTGACGCGACAGGGCGAGTACGCTCGGGCCGTTCTTGCGTTCGAGCGCGGCGGCCCAGGCAACGGCGGTTTCGGTC
Organism: Pseudomonadota bacterium; assembly: GCA_022705165.1. Taxonomy (GTDB): domain Bacteria; phylum Pseudomonadota; class Gammaproteobacteria; order Burkholderiales; family Rhodocyclaceae; genus Proximibacter. The sequence goes on along the minus strand of JAKJEY010000022.1, from coordinate 3,753 downwards.
GCATCGGCGGTACGCCAGACATCGCAGCCCGGGATCAGGCGCAGGCTGGCGACGTGCTCGACCGGCTGGTGCGTCGGGCCGTCCTCACCGAGGCCGATCGAATCGTGCGTATAGACCATCACCTGGCGCTGCTTCATCAGCGCTGCCATGCGGATCGCGTTGCGGGCGTAGTCCGAGAAGACCAGGAAGGTGGCGGTGTAGGGAATCAGGCCGCCATGCAGTGCGAGACCGTTGGCAATGGCCGTCATGCCGAATTCGCGCACGCCATAGAACAGATAGTTGCCGCCGGCGACGCGGGTGACGCCCTTCGAGCCCTTCCACAGCGTCAGGTTGGAGCCGGCGAGGTCGGCCGAGCCGCCGATCAGTTCCGGCAGCAGCGGTGCGAAGGCGCCGATGGCATTCTGCGAGGCCTTGCGCGTGGCGATGTTCTCGGCCTTGGCGGCGATCTCGGCGATGGCGGCCGCGGACTTCGCGGCCCAGTCGGCCGGCAGCTGGCCGGACATGCGGCGCGTGAATTCGGCGGCTTCGACCGGGAAGGCAGCCTGATAGGCCTCGAAACGGCGATTCCAGTTGCTCTCGAAGACTTCGCCGCGCGGCTTGCCGTTCCAAGCGGCGTAGATGTCGGCCGGAATCTCGAACGGCGCGTGCGGCCAGCCGATGTGCGTGCGCACGGCGGCGATTTCGTCGGCGCCCAGCGGCGCGCCATGCACGTCGTGCGTACCTGCCTTGCTCGGCGAACCCATGCCGATCACCGTCTTGCAGCAGATCAGGGTCGGGCGGGCCTTTTCAGCCTTGGCCTCCAGGATGGCGCGCTCGATGGCTTCGGCGTTGTGGCCATCGACGTTCGGGATGACCTGCCAGCCGTAGGCTTCGAAGCGCTTCGGCGTGTCGTCGGTGAACCAGCCTTCTACGTGGCCGTCGATCGAGATGCCGTTGTCGTCGTAGAAGGCGATCAGTTTGCCGAGGCCCAGCGTCCCTGCGAGCGAGCAGGCTTCATGCGAGACGCCTTCCATCAGGCAGCCGTCGCCGAGGAAGACGTAGGTCGAGTGATCGACAATCTCGTGGCCGGGCTTGTTGAACTCGGCCGCCAGCACCTTCTCGGCGATGGCCATGCCGACGGCGTTGGTGATCCCCTGTCCGAGCGGTCCGGTCGTCGTCTCGACGCCCGGCGTGTGGCCGACTTCCGGGTGGCCGGCGGTGCGTGAGCCGAACTGGCGGAAATTCTTCAGGTCGTCGATCGAAAGGTCGTAGCCGGTCAGGTGCAGCAGGGCATAGATCAGCATCGAGCCGTGGCCGTTCGACAGCACGAAGCGGTCGCGATCGGCCCACTGCGGGTTGGCCGGGTTGTGCCGCATGTGGCGGCGCCACAGGACTTCGGCGATCTCGGCCATGCCGAGCGGGGCACCGGGGTGGCCGGAGTTGGCCTTCTGCACGGCATCCATGGCCAGTGCGCGAATGGCGCCGGTGATCGGGTTGAAGGCAATGCTGCGGGAGCTGTTGGCTGCGGACACGATGAAATCGCCGATCGGGAAAAAGGCGAAATTATCCGCCAAAACAGTGGGTTTTTCCAGTCGCCGGGCCTTTCGGGGTCGCCGGCGAAGCGGGTGCTCACCTCTAGCCCGGGCTGGATTCCTGCGCCGCGAACGGGGACAATGCGCGTCTTCCGAATCCGCCTCTGCGTCACGACCACATGCTTCGCCTGACCGAACTCCGCCTGCCGATCGACCATCCGCCCGAAGCCCTGCCGGCGGCGATCGCGCGCCGGCTTGGGCTGCTGCCGGCCGAACTGGTCGAATTCACCGTCTTCAAGCGGGGGTACGACGCGCGCAAGCCGGAACGGCTGTCGTTCATCTACACCATCGACCTGGCGGTGAAGAACGAGGCGGCGGTGCTGAAGAAGCACGCAAAGGATCGCAACATCGGCAAGGCGCCGGATACGTCGTACCACTTTGTGGCCAGGGCACCGGAGCAGCTTGCGGCGCGCCCGGTCGTCGTCGGTTTCGGCCCCTGCGGTATCTTCGCCGCGCTGCTGCTGGCCCAGATGGGGTTCCGGCCGATCGTGCTCGAGCGCGGCAAGGCGGTGCGCGAACGCACGCAGGACACCTGGGGCCTCTGGCGCAAGCACGTGCTCAATCCCGAGTCGAACGTGCAGTTCGGCGAGGGCGGTGCCGGCACCTTCTCGGACGGCAAGCTCTACAGCCAGATCAAGGATCCGCGCTTCCTCGGCCGCAAGGTGATGGCCGAATTCGTCAAGGCGGGGGCGCCGGAGGAGATCCTCTATGTCTCCAAGCCGCATATCGGCACCTTCCGGCTGGTCGGCATGGTCGAGCAGATGCGCGCTGAGATCATCGCCCTGGGGGGCGAGGTGCGTTTCGAGCAGCGCGTGACCGGTCTGGACATCGTGCACGGCCAGGTGCGAGGCGTGCAGCTTTCCGACGGAGAAACGATCGCGACGGAACACGTCGTGCTGGCGCTCGGCCACAGTGCCCGCGATACCTTCGAATCGCTGCACGCGCAGGGCGTATTCATGGAGCCGAAGCCGTTCTCGGTCGGCTTCCGCATTGAGCACCCGCAGTCCCTGATCGACCGGGCTCGGCTCGGCGTTCACGCGGGCAATCCGCTGCTCGGGGCGGCCGATTACAAGCTGGTCCATCACGCTGCCAACGGCCGGGCCGTCTACAGTTTCTGCATGTGCCCGGGCGGCACGGTCGTGGCGGCCACCTCGGAGCCGAACCGCGTTGTCACCAACGGCATGAGCCAGTATTCACGCAACGAGCGGAACGCCAACGCCGGCCTCGTCGTGAACGTCGATCCGGCCGATTACGGCGGCTCGCAGGAAAACCCGCTGGCGGGCATCGCCTTCCAGCGTGATCTGGAATCGCGCGCCTTCGAACTCGGCGGCGGCAACTACGATGCGCCGGCGCAACTGGTCGGTGATTTTCTGGCCGGCCGGCCGTCGACGGCGCTCGGGTCGGTTGAGCCCTCGTACAAGCCGGGGGTGAAGCTGACCGATCTCGCCACGGCGCTGCCGCCCTATGCGATCGAGGCGATGCGTGAGGCGCTGCCGGCCTTCGGGCGGCAGATCAAGGGCTTCGACATGGCCGACGCGGTGCTGACCGGCGTCGAGACGCGTACCTCGTCGCCGCTGCGCATCACGCGTGGCGACGATTTCCAGAGCCTCAACATCAAGGGGCTGTACCCGGCGGGCGAAGGGGCGGGCTATGCGGGCGGGATTCTCTCGGCGGGGGTGGATGGCATCAAGGTGGCGGAAGCCTTGGCGCTTGCTGTCGTTCGCGAGCAGACACAGCGATAGAATGGACTAAAGCGGATGCCCCGTGAGGGGCGGCATTCGCAAGCAGGAGGGTTTGTCGTGTCCTATACGATGCTCTGGGAACCCAAGGGCGTTTACAAGCATTTCGCAGGATTCCTGTCGTTCCAGGAATATGCGCGCAGTCAGGAAGAGGTGCTCGGTGACAGCAGGGTCGATGACATCCGCTACGTCATCAACGATCTTCTCGATATCGAAGGTTATGCCGTCGCGCCGGAACAGGCGGAGTATGCGGCAGCGTTCAATCGGGCCTCTGCCTTATCCAACCCCCGCATTCGTATCGCCTATGTCACGAACGACAAGCGGCTGGCGTTGCTCGTGAAGGTTGTCGGGGCGCTATCTGCCTACGAACTTCGGGTATTTCCTTCCCTCGCCGAGGCTCGCTCATGGGCATGCGAGGGATCGTCTGCCTGACGCGAGCGCCG
>JAKJEY010000229.1:396-893 GCA_022705165.1 Pseudomonadota bacterium | reverse complement strand
CGGTGGCAGGGATGGGCGTCCCGCGCGAAGTCCAGGTCATAGACCTCGTCCATTTCCTTCTGGGTCAGGGGCGCCGCCGGGGGGTTGTGAATCAGCCAACGGCCGCCATGACGTTGGGCGAGGCCCCGGGCGGTCAGGGTGTCCTGGTTTCGGTAGAAGGTGAGGAACATCCTGGTAAACGCCTCCGGACTCGTCGCCGCTTCCTCCCAGGAAGGGATTGCCAGGAAACCGTCTTTCTTCTCTCCGGAGGAGGTCGGCAAGATCCCGGACCGTATTTTCCCCCATGCCGTAAACGAGGTAATCCGCCTTGGCGTCAAACAAAATGGAACGGCGAACCTGATCGGACCAAAAGTCATAATGGGCGATACGCCGGAGGCTGGCCTCGATGCCCCCCAGGACGATGGGCTTCGTCTTCGGGAAGTACCGCCGGATCAGGTTGGTATAGGCGATGACGGCCCGGTCGGGACGGCGGTTGTTGATTCCCCCGGCGGTGAAGT
>JAKJEY010000229.1:0-320 GCA_022705165.1 Pseudomonadota bacterium | reverse complement strand
AATCTATGCAGCCGCCGGTGACGCCCCAGAATAGTTCCGGCTCCCCCAGACGGGTAATGTCCGCGCCGCCGGCGAGGTCGGGCTGGGGGATGATGCCGACGCGGTATCCGGAGGCGAGGAGGAACTTGCCGATCACCGCGACGCCCACATAGGGGCTGTCCACGTAACTGTCTCCCGTGACCAGGATGACGTCGAGGGCTCTCCAGCCGTGGGCGCGGACCTCTTCCGGAGTTACGGGCAAAAACACGGGGTGTCGCTTTCCTTTCCTCGCGCTCGATTCGGACCGGTCGGCGGATCTCCGGCCCCCGTCGTTCCGTCCC
>JAKJEY010000228.1 GCA_022705165.1 Pseudomonadota bacterium | reverse complement strand
CGCTCAGCACCGTGCGCAGGCCCTGCTCGATCGCCAGCCGGCCGCGCAGTTCGGCGTCCATCTGCGCCGTGTAGAAGCGCAGACAGCCGCGGCCGGCGCTCTTGGCGCGGTACAGCGCCGTGTCGGCGCACTTGAGCAGGGTGGCGAAGTCCGTGCCATCGCGCGGGTACAGCGCGATGCCGAGGCTTGCGCGCACGTACAGCCGGTACGCGTCGAACTCGACCGGGGCATCGAGCGCCGCGAGGATCTTGCGCGCGACGAGGGCCGCAGCGGCCGGGGTTCCGGTTGCTGGCAGCACGACGATGAACTCGTCGCCGCCGTGACGCGCGACCGTATCGACGGCGCGCACGCTCGTCTTCAGGCGTTCGGCCACCGCGCGCAGCAGCGCATCGCCGACCGGGTGGCCCCAGGCATCGTTGACATCCTTGAAGCGGTCGAGATCGAGAAACAGCAGCGCCAGCCCGCCCCCCGAGCGCCGGGCACCGGACAGCGCCTGCGCGAAGCGGTCTTCGAGCAGCGTGCGGTTGGGCAGGCCGGTCAGTGCATCGTGATGCGCGAGGTGGCCGCCGGCGTCGCGCGCCGCGATGCCGCGCGCCGACACCCAGCGCCAGGCACCGTCGGCGGCGCGCACACGGTACTCGTGCTCGAAATACGGCGTGCGCCCCTGCAGATGCGTGGCGACGGCATGGTTGTAGCCGTCGCGATCCTCGGGGTGGATCAGGGCCAGCCACGCATGCGTGTCGGGCAGCAGATCCTGCTCGTAGCCGAGGATCGCGAGCAGGCGCGGCGACACGTACAAGGCCTTGGTCAGCGGATTCCATTCCCACAGCCCGTCGCTCGCGCCCGTCAGCGCCAGACGCTGTCCCAGGGCGCTGATGCCGCGCGCGCCGTCCACCGGTGGTTCGTTCATCGCCGCAGCATATCGCC
>JAKJEY010000227.1:645-949 GCA_022705165.1 Pseudomonadota bacterium | reverse complement strand
ACGCCGGAGACGACTTCCTCCTTGGCGCCCAGCAGGAATACCCGCCAGCCCTTCTCTGCCGAGCGCTTCATCAACGCCTCGAACAGATCGACGCCGGCAACACGCTCCTTCAGGCCCTTGCCCAGCAGGCGTGATGCCCACACGACCGGCATGCCATCGACGTTGATCAACGCGCAATCGTTGATGATCTGGCGCAGCTCGGGATCGCGGCTCGCCTTCACCAGCTTGTCGACGTTGACCACCACATGCTGGTGCGGCTTGCCGGAATGGATGAAGCCCTCGATGGTCTGCAACGTTTCTTCCA
>JAKJEY010000227.1:0-531 GCA_022705165.1 Pseudomonadota bacterium | reverse complement strand
CACAGCAGCGGCCGGCGCCCCTGCTTGCCTTCGCCGCGCAGCACCTTCTTCGCCTCGGCGACGATGCGTGCCGGATCGGTGCCGACGAGCACGTTCGAGCCTTCATCCACCGTGATCGGGCGCTCGGTGTTCTCGCGAATCGTGATGCACGGAACGCCCAGCGCCGTGGTTTCCTCCTGCAGGCCGCCGCTGTCGGTGAGTGCCACCGTGGCGTCCTTCCACAGATAGAGGAACGGCATGTAGGCCTGCGGGCCCGTTGGGGCCGAGGTCGAGCCCGAACTTCTCAAGGTTGCCGCGGGTGCGCGGATGCACCGGGAAGATCAGGGGCAGCTCGGCCGCAATCTCCTTCAGCGCACCGGCAATCTTCGTCATCATCTCGGCGTTATCGACGTTGCTCGGCCGGTGCAGCGTGACCACGCCATAGCGGCCGGCCTTGGCCAGAGCGACCTTCTTGAGGGCCTCCGTTTCGAAGCCGGACGTATCGGTATGTGCGAGCTTTTCCGCCTGGTAGAGCACGTTATCCACCATCAC
>JAKJEY010000226.1:649-962 GCA_022705165.1 Pseudomonadota bacterium | reverse complement strand
TCAATGCCGCGCATCCCGCCACTGATGGACACAGTGATCAGGTCTTCGGCTTCGCGACCGCCACGTATGAATTCGCCGTTTGGGTTCTGCCCGATAATGGTGGATACATCGTGAGAGTCTATGTGATCGTGCTCAACGCCAACAGCTAGGCGTTCGCACACGTTCTTCAGCTCCCTCACGTTACCAGGCCAATCGTAGCTCGACAGGACCTCCAGGGCCGCAGTTGTCAGGTGTTTGGGAACGACTCCCGCGCTCGTTGAGATCGACTCCATGAAATGCTTGGCAAGCGCTGCGATGTCCTCCTTGCGTTCGC
>JAKJEY010000226.1:0-570 GCA_022705165.1 Pseudomonadota bacterium | reverse complement strand
TATGGGTCGCAGCTATCACCCTGATATCCACAGGCGTTACCTGCTCCCCGCCGAGCCTCATGACTTCCCTCTGTTCGAGCACTCGCAAAAGCCTGGCCTGCATCGACAGGGGCATGTCGCCGATCTCGTCCAGAAATACCGAGCCGCCATGCGCAAGCTCGAACAGTCCTGGTTTACCTCTCTTTCGCGATCCCGTGAACGCCCCCTCTTCATAGCCGAACAGCTCGCTCTCGAGTATGCTCTCAGGGAGCGCAGCGCAGTTCACGGCGACGAATGGGCCCTTCCTCCTAGCACTGGCGTTGTGTATTCCCTGAGCAACGAGTTCTTTGCCTGTTCCGGTCTCACCCATAATCAGCACGGTGGAGTCTGTGTCAGCGAACCTCGTTGCTCGAGCAATCATCCGTTCCATGCTGCTGCTTTCGGTGACGATATCCGCGAATGTGTGCCGGGCCACGTGGCCTCTGAGATAGAGCTTGCGGCGGACCTCTTTCTCGGTCTGCTGGATTCTTTGGGCATCCTGAAACGTGATGACAGCGCCGACAACATCTTCGCCAACTGTGATAGGCACTC
>JAKJEY010000225.1 GCA_022705165.1 Pseudomonadota bacterium | reverse complement strand
CGACGCGCTTTGCCGAAGGCTCGGCTATCTGCGTGAAGAATTGCTGTCCATGTCCAGCCGGGAAATTCAGGAGCCGGATAAAGCGAAAAAAACGGACCGGATCTTTGCCCGGATGATGAAGACCGATGACCGCCCCAAGCCTTTTGAGTTCGACTATGTGGGCAAACTAGGCGTCCGGGGAACGGTTGAAATGTTTGCTGTTCCGATTCGCGACGCATCGGGGCGGATTTCAGGTTTTCGGGGGACATCCCGCGATATCACGGACAAAAAGCTCGCTGAAGAAGAGTTGCGTTTGAATAAACTGCTTTTTCAGGAGGCCAACCGGCAGCTGGAAGTCGCCAAACGCCATGCCGACGAGATGGCGGCGGAAGCCTGGCGGGCCAACCAGGCCAAAGGCCAGTTTCTGGCCACGATCAGCCACGAAATCCGGACGCCGATGAACGGCGTGATCGGGATGATCGGCCTGCTTCTGGATACGGATCTGTCGCCCGAGCAAAGAAAGTATGCGGACATTGTGCGATCCAGCGGGGAAAGCCTTTTGTCCATGATCAATAACATTCTCGATTTTTCAAAGATCGAAGCGCGCAAGATGGAACTGGAGGTTCTGGATTTCAACCTGCTTGACACACTTGACAGCGCAATCGAGATCTTCAGCCTGAAAGCCGAAGGAGACGGTCTGGAGCTGATTCATCTGGTGGAACCCAATGTGCCGGCTCTGCTTCGAGGCGACTCGGGACGCCTCCGGCAGGTGCTTTTGAATCTGGTCGGCAACGCCGTCAAATACACGCATGCCGGAGGGGTGTTCGTGAGGGTGTCGCTTCTGAATGCCGATGACCGCAGCGTCAATCTCCGCTTCAGCGTCATGGACACGGGCATCGGCATTCCGGCGGACAAGATTCCATTTCTTTTTTCGCCGTTTGTTCAGGCCGACGGCTCCGTCACGAGAAAATACGGGGGCACGGGGCTGG
>JAKJEY010000224.1 GCA_022705165.1 Pseudomonadota bacterium | reverse complement strand
GGAGCTTGCGGTTCGGCAGCCCCGTAAGGGGATCGTGATAGGCCATCTGGCGGATCGTCTCCTCCGCCCGGATCCGGTCCGTGATGTCCTGGGCCTGACCGATGAAGTAGCGCGGTTTACCCTGCCGGTCCCGCAGCAAGGTGGCGGTAAACAGGGCCCAGAGGATCCGCCCGTCCTTGTGGATATATCTTTTCTCCTGACGGTAACCTTCAATTTCACCCTTGAGAAGGCGCACCGCCTTTTCGATCTCCTCGGCGATGTCATCAGGATGGGAAACCTGCTGAAAATCCATCCGGAGAAGTTCCTCTTCCGAATAGCCCAGCAGCTCGACCAAAGCGGGATTGACGAGAATAAATTTTCCCCTCAGGTCCACCACGGCGATGCCGGCGCCCGAATGCTGAATCACCATCCGGAAATGCTCTTCACTTTCCCGCAGTTCCTCTTCCAGGCGGCGCTCGTCGGTGATGTCCCGCAAGGTCTCGATGGCGCCGATGACCTTTCCAACCCCGTCGTAAATCGGCCCGGCCTTGGCCCAGAGAAATCTTCCTTCCTTCCCGGGGAAGGGCACATACCCCTCGGCGCTGATCACATCGCCGTCCCGGCGAAAATTGTAATAATTGTCTTGCCTGGACAGTTGGGGATCGAAGACGTAATCGATCAGCAGGGGACGCTTTACCCCATAAAAGTACAGGGCGTAAATCCGGTCACCCTTGCCCAGGACCTCTTCCCGGGCCGTCCCCGTCATCTCGGTGATGGCCCGGTTCCAGTACACGACCTCTCCGGACCTGTTGATTGCCAGGGTGGGTTCGGGAATGAAATCCAGGAGCCGCCGCAGTCGCCCTTCACTTTCCTCGAGACGCTCCTTGGATACCGTGGTGGTTTCCAGACAATTCGCCATGATGTTGAAATCCTCCGCGAGATCCTGAATGTCTCCCGACATGGGACTGGCAATGCGGAAGGCATAGTTGCCCC
>JAKJEY010000223.1 GCA_022705165.1 Pseudomonadota bacterium | reverse complement strand
CAGCGCGCGAAGCTATGGCAGAAGAGTGATTATCCGCCGCATGTGCTTGTGATGACTGCCACGCCTATTCCCCGCACGCTTGCCATGACCCTTTACGGTGACCTCGATGTCTCTGTGATTGACGAGATGCCGCCAGGGCGAAAGCCTGTAAAGACAATGACATTCACCGATGCCGAGCGCGAAAAGGTTTTCGGGTTCATGCGGAGGCAGATTGAGGACGGGCGTCAGATTTACGTTGTTTATCCGCTGATAAAGGAGTCGGAATCATTCTCTTACAAGGATCTCGAAGATGGTCTGGAGAGCATAGCCCGTGCCTTCCCGCCGCCGCAATACTGCATCAGTGTTGTTCACGGGCGGATGAGTCCGAAGGACAAGGAGATCTCGATGAATCTGTTTCGCAGGGGTCAGGCGCATATTATGGTTGCAACAACCGTGATTGAGGTGGGTGTTGACGTGCCCAATGCCAGTGTGATGGTTATTGAGAGCGCGGAGCGTTTCGGCCTCTCGCAGCTGCATCAGTTGCGCGGGAGGGTGGGCCGTGGCGCAGACCAGTCGTATTGCATACTGATGACCTCGCACAAGCTCTCAGCAGATGCTGCGGAGCGCGTCAATACGATGATTGCCACAACTGACGGTTTTGAGATCGCGGAAGCTGATCTGCGAATGCGGGGGCCGGGTGACCTGGAGGGGACGCAGCAGAGCGGAATGGCATTTGACCTGAAGATATCTGACCTGGGGAAGGACGGGCAGATACTCAACCTGGCGCGATCGCGTGCCACGGAGATCCTGTCTGATGACCCGGAACTGTCAAATCCGGCGAACAGAATCCTGAAAGTCAACCTGAAAAGGTTATTCGGAAAGAAGTACTCGTGGAGTGAGATCAGCTGAGCAGGCCTGCCACACTCACCCGGGCACAAAGAGAGCATCCCCTGGTGTAGAGTGAGATTAGTTAAGCACGTTATTACACTCACCAGATACATGGAGAGAGCATCCCCT
>JAKJEY010000222.1 GCA_022705165.1 Pseudomonadota bacterium | reverse complement strand
CGAGCACCAGCTGCCGCTTGATGCCCTCGCACCACTGCCGCATCAGCGCCGGCGAGGCGAGGCCCATGGCGTCGGCGAGGCCCTCCATCGCCGGCGCCGGCAACCCGTAGGGCGCGAGGTAGCGCGAGAGGATCCGCGCCCGCTCGGCCGGGCCGGGCAGCGCGATCTCCATCTGGATGTCGAACCGCCGCCAGACCGCGGTGTCGAGCAGCCCCGTGAGGTTGGTCGCGGCGATCAGATACCCGTCATAGGCATCCATCCGCTGCAGCAGCACGTCGAGCGAGGCGTTCCGCTCCTGCTCGGCCCCCTGCCGCGCATCGAGGCGCCGCCCGGCCAGCGCCTCGAACTCGTCGAGGAACAGCACCACCGGCCCTTCCTCGACCGCAGCGTCGAACAGCGCGCCGATCGCGCGCCCCGTCGAGCCGATGAAACAGTCGATCACCCGGTCGGGCCGCACCGCCGCCAGCGGCAGCCCGAGGCGCGCCGCGAGGTGATGCGCCAGCGTCGTCTTGCCGACGCCCGGCGGCCCGTGGAACAACGCCCGGGCCCGCGGCCTCAGCCCGACGGCCGCCAGCTCCTCGGCCGCCCAGATCTCGGTCAGCCACTCGGTCAGCGCCGCCCTGACCGGCGCGGCGAGGATCGGCTCGACCGCCTCGGACGGCTCCATCAGCTCGGCCCAGTCCGACAGCGACGGCTCTTCGCCCCAGCGGCGCGGCAACCGGCTCAATCCTCGCCCTCGCTGTCGTCGCCGGCGTCTTCAGGCGGCCCCATCCCGTCCGACCCGGCAGCCTCGCGCCAGCCGAGATCCCAGCGCGGCCGCCGCCTGTCATCCCAGGGGAAGGGGTTGGCGATGATCGGCAGGTCGGCCTTCGCGGCGGTGCGGCCGAGCGCCTCGGCGCCGTCGAGGTCGACGTCCGGCACGTCGGCCCTCGGTCTCTCCTTCGCCTTGCCCTTCGCCTTCCCACCTTTCGACGCGGGCTCGGCCGCCGGTTTCGGC
>JAKJEY010000221.1 GCA_022705165.1 Pseudomonadota bacterium | reverse complement strand
CGCTACTTTTTGGACCAGACTGCCACCCAGGTCTGGGAGATGACCCCCGCGCTGGAAGTCTACCGCGGCAACTACACCGCCTACCTCACCCAAAGGGAAGCCCGGTATACCCGCCGGCTGGCGGAATATGAAGCCCAAAATGAATACATCGAAAAGCAGGAGGATTACATCCGCCGCTTTTTGGGCACCCAAAACAACAACCAGGCCCGCGGAAGGCAGCGCCGCCTGGAAAGGCTGTTGGCGTCTGAGCGCGCCCAAAGCAAATATCCGGCCAATGCACCTCCGCCTCGCTCTGGCGGGCCGCTCTGGCGACCTGGTGCTGCGTAGTTACGATTTGCAGGTTGGTTATCAGGATGAAGGACGACCGCTCTTTCGTGCCCCGGATTTGGTGCTCAAGCGCGGGGAATGCGTGGCCATTATCGGCCCCAACGGCGCGGGCAAAACAACCTTCCTCAAAACTATCCTCAACCAAATTCCGCCTTACGCCGGCCGGATAGAATTGGGCGCGAGCCTGAAAGTGGGCTATTTTGCTCAGGCGCACGAAGGGCTCAACCCGGAACTGACCCTGATTGAGGAAATCAACACCGTCGCCCTCGCGATGCTGCCGGCGGAAGCGCGCAATTACCTGGCAAAGTACGGATTCACCGGCGAGGAGGTGTTCGCGGCCGTCAGCACGCTTTCCGGTGGGGAGCGCGGACGCCTGGCACTGGCCAAGCTGGCGCTCACGGACGCCAACCTGCTCCTTCTGGATGAACCCACCAACCACCTCGATTTGCCCACTCAGGAAGTGCTGCAAAACGTGCTGGCTGATTACCCGGGCACCATCCTGTTGGTCTCCCACGACCGCTACCTGATAGACGCGCTGGCCACCCAAATCTGGGAGATGGACCCGGACGCGGGCATGCTCAAGGTGTTTTCCGGCACGTATTCAGAGTACAAAATCGCGCAAAGCGCGGCCGTCCAGCCCGTTCCAGAAACTGCCGTTCCTGTTCCAGAGCCTGCCGCCGCGCAGCCGG
>JAKJEY010000220.1 GCA_022705165.1 Pseudomonadota bacterium | reverse complement strand
CAACGGGTTGATCGTCGCCCGCCTGCTCACCGAACCCGCAACCGTGGAACCCCAACATGCCTAAGACCGTCTGTCTTGCCTTCACCGGCGCCTCCGGAATGCCCTACGGCATCCGGCTGCTCGAGTGTCTGCTTGAAGCGGGCTGCCACGTCCAGCTGCTCTATTCGCAGGTGGCGCAGATCGTCGCCAAACAGGAAATGGACCTCGACCTGCCCGGCCGCGCGAAGGAAGTGGCGGCGCATTTTCGCGAGCAGTACGCGAGCCTGCCCGGAACGCTCGATGTCTACGGCCGCGAGGAGTGGTTTGCGCCGGTGGCGAGCGGTTCTAATCCGCCCGATGCGATGGTCGTCTGTCCGTGCACCATGGGCACGCTCGCTGCCATCGCCCAGGGGCTGGCCAGCAACCTGATCGAGCGTGCCGCCGACGTCGCGCTGAAGGAAAGGCGGACGCTGGTCCTGGTGCCGCGCGAGACGCCGTTCTCGGCGATCCATCTCGAGAACATGCTGCGCCTCGCGCAGGCCGGTGCCGTGATCCTGCCGCCGAACCCCGGCTTCTACCACCAGCCACAATCGGTCGCGGCGCTGGTCGATTTTGTCGTTGCCCGCATCCTCGATCATCTCGGCGTGCCGCATGCGCTGATGCAGCGCTGGGGAGCGCCCGCCGCATGAGTATTTTCGGCTTCCTGAAACCGGATCGCCCGGCCCCGCCCGAAGAACTGGACATCCCCCTCTTTCCGCTCAAGTCGGTGCTTTTCCCGGGCGGCACGCTGGCGCTCAAGGTCTTCGAGCAGCGTTATCTCGACATGAGTGCCGACTGCCTCAAGCGCGAGCAGCCCTTCGGTGTCTGCCTGATCCTCAGGGGCGAGGAGGTCGGCGCGCCGGCCTCGGTGCACAGCGTCGGCACGCTGGCGCATGTCACGCAGTGGGACATGGAACAGCTCGGCATCCTGCAGCTTGGTGTGCGCGGCGGGCGCCGCTTCCGCATCCTCGAATCGCGCACGGAAGCGGGGGGGCTGCAGCGTGCCCGCGTG
>JAKJEY010000021.1:16041-23209 GCA_022705165.1 Pseudomonadota bacterium | reverse complement strand
GGCCCCGTGTCTGGGCCCGGACGTACTGATCAACCGCCGCGGTGATGGTTTCATTGGCGGCCAGGTTGCTGGAAAGCAGCGTCATCAGGGCCGCTGCGGCCATATGAAAGGATTGCTTGGTCGTAGTCATCAGCATCATTTTGCCTCAGAACACAGTGCCGTGGCCGTCTTTGCCGGCCTTTGCTGACGACCGAACCGGACTTTGCCTGCCCTGTGACGGCAAAACTTGCCGCCAACCCGGATGCTTGCCCCTGATGGCCGGCAAAAGGCGCATGGACGGGCTGCATAAACACAGGCGCAGGGCGGAATGCGTGGCATGGCACAAATTTCGCTCTGAAGGTGGCAGTTCAGTCTATCCGGGAGTCTCCGACGTGGTCAGCAAACTCGACAATGCCCTCGCATTCCAGCAGCAGGCGCTTGGTTTGCGTGCCTATCGCCAACAGGTGCTGGCGAGCAACATTGCCAACGCCGATACGCCCCACTACAAGGCCAGGGACATCGATTTCTCTGCTGCACTCAAGAATGCTGTCGCCGGCCGCGGCAACGGCGACCTGGCGCTCGCCGCCTCGTCGCCTCGCCACCTTGGCGGCGTCGGCACCGGTGCCGCGCCGCTGCTCTACCGCAAGGAAACCCAATCCTCGGTTGACGGCAACACGGTCGACATGGACATCGAACGTTCCCAGTTCGCCGAAAACGCGATCCACTACGAAGCCGGCGTGGCCTTCATCACCCATCAACTGCGCATGATGAGCGCAGCGATGAGCACCGGACAGTAATCATGAGCATGTTCAGCGTCTTCAACATTGCCGGCAGTGCGCTGACGGCGCAGTCGCTCCGCCTCAATGCGGTAGCCAGCAACATGGCCAACGCCGACAGCGTTGCCGGTCCCGATGGCAAGCCGTATCGCGCCAAGCAGGTTGTGTTCGAGGCCACCCCGATGGGGGCTGCCGGCGGACAGGGCGTACGTGTGCGTCAGGTGGTCGAGGACGCATCGCCCGCCCGCATGGTCTATGACCCGCGCAATCCGGCCGCCAATGAGCAGGGCTACGTCGCCATGTCCAATGTCAATGCCGTCGAAGAGATGGTGAACATGATTTCCGCATCGCGTTCTTACCAGACCAACGCCGATGTGATGAATACCGCTAAAACCCTGCTGCTGCGGACGCTGCAGCTCGGCCAGTAAAAAGGAGCTAGACCATGGCAAGCGTGCAGAACACGACCTCGACACAGGGTAACGATTACCTGGCTTCCCTGACGGGGGGCGGCAACAAGTCGTCCAGCGTCACCGACCAGATCCAGGACCGCTTCCTGAAGCTGCTGACGACGCAGCTGAAGAACCAGGATCCGCTGAATCCGCTCGACAACGCGCAGATGACCAGCCAGCTGGCGCAGATCAATACGATCAGCGGCATCGAGAAGATGAACACGACGCTCGGCAAGATGCTCGACGTCTACAACGCCGGGCAGGGCATGCAGGCGGCAGGATTGATCGGCAAATATGTCCTCGTTGCCGGCAGCAACATCGCGCTCGCCAACGGCCAGTCGGCCGGCGGCGTACAGCTCAAGGAAGCTGCTGACCAGGTCACGGTGAATGTTCTCGATGGTGCAGGCAATGTCGTCCAGTCTCAGCAACTGGGGGCGCACGACGCCGGAAACATCGCATTCTCCTGGGATGGCAAGAAGAGTGACGGCACGCAGATGCCCAATGGCAACTACCGTTTCAGTGTCAGCGCCGTGCGCGGCGGCAACAAGGTCGAGGCTACGGCATTGCAGGTTGGCATGGTTAATGCTGTTACCCGGAACAACGGCAGCTTCCTGCTCGATCTTGGAAGTGCCGGCCAGTTCAGTTTTGCAGACGTGCAGCAAATTATCTAAGGCAGGAGAAAGAAAATGTCCTTCCAGCAAGGTTTGAGCGGTCTCAATGCGTCGTCGAAGGCGCTCGACGTCACCGGCAACAACGTTGCCAACGCCGGCACGGTCGGCTTCAAGAGCGCAGCAGCGCATTTCTCCGATGTCTATGCGGCGTCGCTGTCAGGCGGCGGCGCTTCACAGGTGGGTATCGGTGCATCGATGTCGGCGGTTGTGCAGCAATTCACGCAGGGCAACATCACGACGACGAACAACCCGCTCGACATCTCGATCAACGGCGGCGGCTTCTTTCGCATGAGCCAGAGCGGCGCGATCACTTTTTCGCGCAACGGCCAGTTCCATCTCGATAACGCCGGTTACATCGTCAACGACAAGACCCAGCGTCTGACCGGCTATCCGGTCGATACGAACGGCAACGTCGTGCCTTCGACGCCGGTCGATCTGCAACTCTCCGCAGCCCAGATTCCGCCGCGTGCGACGAGTGATCCGCTGTCGGGCACACTCAAGGCCGTACTGAACCTGGATTCCCGTGAAACCAATCCTGCGGTCGGGCCGTTCAACTTTGCAAATCCGCAAACCTACAATTTCTCGACCGGCCTTTCGGTCTACGACACCCTTGGCGTGTCGCACACCCTGACGACTTACTACGTACGCACGGGTGCGGGCGCCTGGTCGACCTATGCGACGCTGGATGGGGCGAACCCCCAGCTCGTGGGAAACATGACCTTCAATACGTCCGGTGCGCTGACCAGTGCGCCGACGGTCGCGCTGCCGAACTTCCCGCTGACGACGGGTGCGACAACGCCGTGGTCGCCGGGTACCGTTGATTTCACCGGCACGACGCAATACGGCAGTGAGTCCGGTACCAACCGCCTGACGCAGGGCGGGTATACCGCTGGCGCACTGGCGGGGATCACCGTCGGTTCCGACGGTGTCATCCAGGGGCGCTACAGCAACGGTCAGACGCGTGCTCTTGGCCAGGTCGTGCTCGCCAACTTCACCAGCCCGACCGGTCTGGTCAACCTCGGCGGCAACCAGTGGGCAGAGTCGTCGGTATCCGGCCCCCCGCTGATCGGTGCGCCGGGCTCGGGAAGCCTGGGTGTGCTCAACTCCTCGACGATCGAGGAATCGAACGTCGACCTGACCGCTGAACTGGTGAACATGATCACGCAGCAGCGCAACTATCAGGCCAGCGCGCAATCGATCAAGACGCAGGACCAGGTGTTGCAGACGCTGGTGAACCTGCGTTAAGCGAACGGCACAACGGGCTGAAATAGGGATAAGGCTGCGGCGATGGACAAGCTGATCTACACGGCGATGAGTGGCGCAAAGCAGGCTTTCCTGCAACAGGCCGGCGTTGCCCAGAACCTTGCCAACGCCAGCACCACCGGCTATCGCGCGATGGAGCATCGCTTCCGCTCGGTGCCGGTGCAGGGCGACGGCCTGGCGACGCGTGCCTTCACCGTCAATGCTTCGGTGGCAGACTCCTTCCAGCAGGGGCCGCTGATGCAGACTGGTCGTGCGCTCGATGTCGCCGTGCAGGGTGCGGGCTGGATCGCCGTTGAAACGCCGAATGGAGAGGCCTATACCCGCGCGGGCGCCTTCCAGGTGACGGCCGACGGGCAACTGCAAACGCCCTCGGGCAATGCCATCCTCGGCGACGGCGGCCCGATTGCCATTCCGCCCGACAACCGCGTGACGATCGCGACCGATGGCACGGTCTCGGTCGTGCCGCTCTTCGGTACGCCGAACAACTCCAATCCGGTCGGCCGCATCAAGCTGGTCAATCCGCCCGAAAATGATCTTGCACGTGGCCCCGATGGACTCTTCCGGTTGAAGAGCGGCCAGGCTGCCGATGCCGACCCGAACGTACGCGTGGTGCCGGAAACGCTCGAAGGCAGCAATGTGAACAGCGTCGATGCCATGGTCAGCCTGATTTCGCTGGCACGCCAGTTCGAGATGCAGGTCAAGATGCTGCAGACCGCCGATACCAATGCCCGCTCCGCCGGGCAGATTCTCTCGATGAACCGATGAGGAACCCTGAATGATCCGCTCACTCTGGATCGCCCGCACGGGCCTTGATGCCCAGCAGACCAACCTCGACGTCATCGCCAACAACCTGGCGAACGTCTCGACCAACGGCTTCAAGCGTGGTCGTGCGGTGTTCGAGGATCTGCTCTACCAGACGATCCGCCAATCCGGCGCCCAGTCTTCCCAGCAGACGCAGATCCCTTCGGGCCTGCAGCTTGGCACGGGCGTTCGGCCGGCGACGACGGCGCGCATCTTTACGCAGGGTAACCTCGAGCAGACGGGCAATGTTCTCGATCTGGCAATCAACGGTGCCGGTTTCTTCCAGATCACGCTGCCGGACGGCACGATCGCCTATACGCGCGATGGCTCCTTCCAGAAGGACAACCAGGGGCAGATGGTCAATTCGAGCGGCTATCCGCTGCAGCCGGCGATCACCATCCCGGCCGATGCGATTTCAGTTTCGATCTCCAACGATGGGGTCGTCAGCGTGGTCCAGCCGGGCAATGCGACGGCAACGACAGTCGGCACGATCCAGGTCGCGACCTTCATCAACAATGGCGGCCTGCAGAGCATCGGCGGCAACCTCTATCTCGAGACCGCATCGAGCGGATCGCCGACGCCGAACACGCCGGGCCTGAATGGTGCCGGCGTGCTCAATCAATACTATGTCGAGACCTCGAACGTGAACGTTGCCGAGGAACTGGTCTCGATGATCCAGACGCAGCGCGCCTACGAACTCAACTCGAAGGTGGTTTCCACGTCGGATGCCATGCTCGGGCGCCTGACGCAGCTCTGAGGAGAATCATCATGATGTCCCGCGTCCTTTCATCCCTGCTCCTGTCGGTGGCAGCGGTTCTCGCGGGTTGCCAGTCGGTGCCGCCGACCAACGTGCATCAGCCGATGACGGCACGTCCGGCACCGAAGCCGGATCTTGCCCACAACAACGGGGCGATCTTCAACCCTGTCGTCAGCCGTTCGCTGTTCGAGGATCGGCGCGCCCGCTACGTTGGCGACACACTGACGATCAATATCGTCGAGAACACCTCTGCCTCGACGAATTCGAGCAGTTCGGCCAACCGTTCGAGCAGCCTGTCGGCCTCGGTGCCGACGATCACTGGCCTGCCCGGCAAGAACTTCCAGGGCCTGGCCGCCTCGGCAACAACCGAAAATGATTTCGCCGGCAAGGGAGCCGCCGCAGCGAAGAACGTCTTTACCGGCACGATCACCGTTACCGTCATCGAAGTTCTGGAGAACGGCAACCTCCTCGTCTCGGGCGAAAAGCAGGTCGCGATCGGCCACGGTCAGGAGTACATCCGCCTGTCCGGCGTCGTCAATCCGACCTTCATCAGCGCCACCAATACCATCGCCTCCTCGCGCGTTGCCGATGCCCGCGTCGAGTACAAGGAAAGCGGCTACATCAGTGAGGCCCAGGTTATGGGTTGGCTGGCACGATTCTTCCTTTCCTTCATGCCATTCTGACCAGAAACATGATGGAGGCAGCAAATGGCGGCTTCGACCGGCAAATTCCTTCGTCACGCGGCAATCCTTGCCTGCGTGACGTTGGCTCTCGGCAGTCTTCCGGCCCGGGCTGAGCGGATCAAGGACCTTGCCTCCGTGCAGGGGGTGCGGCAGAACCAGCTGATCGGGTACGGCCTGGTAGTGGGCCTCGACGGCAGCGGCGACCAGACGACGCAGACCCCTTTCACGACCCAGGCAACGCTCAACATGCTCTCGCAGCTGGGCGCAAACCTCGATCTCGACAAGGCCAGCACGATCCAGTTGAAGAACGTCGCCGCCGTCGTGGTGACTGCGAATCTGCCGGCGTTCGCCAAACCTGGCCAGAATCTCGACGTCACTGTCTCCTCGATCGGCAACGCCAAGAGCCTGCGCGGCGGCACTCTGGTGATGACGCCTCTGAAGGGCGCCGATGGTTCCGTTTACGCGATGGCACAGGGGAACATCCTCGTCGGTGGCGCCGGGGCCTCGTCCGGTGGCAACAAGGCGGTGGTCAATCATCTGTCTGCAGGGCGCATCGCCGGCGGCGGTACCGTCGAACGGTCAGTGCCGGCGCCGGTCGGGCAGGGGCCGTACGTGAACTACGAGCTCAACCATACCGATTTCGGCACTGCCAAGCGCATGGTCGAGGCGATCAACCGCGAAATGGGCCCGGTGGCCGAGGCGGTCGACGGCCGGCAGATCCGCGTCATGGCGCCCGAGGCACCGGATGCGCGCGTGGCATTCATGGGGCGGGTAGAGAACCTGGAAGTAAAACCGATGCAGTCGATGGCCAAGGTCGTCGTCAATCCGCGTACCGGTTCGGTCGTCATGAATCAGGCAGTTACGCTGGAAAACTGTGCTGTTGCGCATGGCAACCTGTCGGTCGTCGTCAGCACCGACCAGAACGTCAGCCAGCCGAATGCGTTGTCGGGCGGACAGACAGCGGTGACCAACCAGACGGACATCCAGATCAAGCAGGATGCGGGGGCGCTGATGAACGTCAAGGCCGGCGCCAACCTGGCTGACGTGGTCAAGGCCCTGAACGCACTTGGCGCCAACCCGCAGGATCTGCTTGCAATCCTGCAGGCGATGAAGGCCGCTGGCGCCTTGCGTGCAGATCTCGAGATCATCTGAGCGGGCACCGCCATGAAACCCGACGAGATCGCCAGTAACCGCTTCGTGCTCGACATGAAGTCGGCCCAGGATCTACGCAGCAAACTGCAACAGAATCCCAAGGCCGGCATCAAGGATGCTGCGCGCCAGTTCGAGGGCATGTTCCTGCAGATGGTGATGAAGAGCATGCGCGATGCGACGCCATCGGATGGTCCCATGAACAGCGATGCCACACGTTTCTATACGTCGGTCCTCGACCAACAGCTTGCAACCCAGTTCGGTGCCAGTGGCCAACTCGGTTTTGCCCGTCTGATCGAAGCTCAACTGAGCCGCACGATGTTGCCCGCCGAGGGGCGCGGGATCGTCAACAACCCGGAGTTCGCCGGCGCCAAACGTTTTTCAGGCCAGGCGGCGATGCCCGCCGGGGCAATCCAGGGTGCGGAAAGGTTTGCCGCCAGTGCGGCCGATGCCGCGCCACCCTTGCCGGCGGCAACCGGCCCGGTGTCGCAGTCCGCCCGCGATTTTGCTGCCCGCGTCTGGCCGCACGCTGCGGAGGCGAGCCAGGCCACCGGTGTGCCGGCACATTTCCTGGTAGCACATGCCGCGCTCGAGTCAGGCTGGGGCCGGAGTGAAATTCGTCGTGCCGATGGCACGACCA
>JAKJEY010000021.1:0-16031 GCA_022705165.1 Pseudomonadota bacterium | reverse complement strand
GGCTGGCAAGGTGACGTCGTCGAGGCGACGACGACCGAGTACGTCGATGGCGTCGCACAGCAGTCAAAGGAAAAATTCCGGGCCTACGGCTCGTATGCCGAGGCCTTCCGTGACTATGCCCGCCTGATTGCGGGCAATCCGCGCTTTGCTGGCGTGCTTGGTCAACAGGATGGCACGGCCTTTGCTCGATCATTGCAACAGGCAGGGTATGCCACTGATCCGATGTATGCAGACAAGCTGTCGCGCATCATCAACGGCGGCACGCTGCGCCAGGCCCTGGCCGGCTGACCGACAGGTGGCTGAAACAGGGGCCGGACATTCAAGATTGCCGTATTTCTGCCGTTAAGGTAGAGAAATAGAGGTATCACCATGAGTTCAGGAATCATTGGCGTTGGCATCACCGGTATCCGGGCCGCACAGGTCGGCCTGCTGACGACCGAGCACAACATCACCAACGCGAGTACGCCGGGTTTTTCCCGCCAGCGGATCATCCAGAGCACCACTCCACCGGTGGCCACCGGCGCCGGCTTCATCGGCCAAGGCACGATCGTCACCCAGATCGAGCGCCTCTACAGCCAGTCTCTGGTGAATCAGGTGAATACCGCGCAGACCAACGTTTCCGAGCTGGATGCCTACTACACCGAGATCAAGCAGATCGATAACCTGTTGGCGGATGAAAACTCGGGATTGTCTCCTGCGCTGCAGGATTTCTTCCGCGGTGTGCAGTCGGTCGCCTCGAATCCATCCCTGTTGGCTGCCCGGCAATCGATGATCTCGTCGGCGGAGGCCTTGGTCTCGCGTTTCCGTTCGGTGGAGAATCGCCTGAGCGAACTGTACGACGGGGTCAACACTGAAATCAGGAGCACCGTCGAGGCCGTCAACTCCTATGCGCAACAGATTGCCGAACTGAACCAGCGCATCGTTCTGGCGCAGGCGGGAAACAATCAGCAGCCGAACGACCTGCTCGACCAGCGTGATTATCTCGTTGCCGAATTGAACAAACTCGTCGAAGTGAAGGCTCGCGTCGATAGCGATGGCAGCTACAGTGTGTTCTACGGAAACGGCCAGCAGCTGGTGGTCGGTACCACGGTATCGAAACTCGTTGTGCAGGCCTCCTATTCCGACATCACCCGTATGGTGGTCGGCGTGCAGGCTGCCGGCTCCGTTCAGGAACTGCCGGAAAACCTGATGACCGGCGGCTCTCTGGCCGGCCTGCTCAACTTCCGCAGCGAGACGCTCGACAAATCGAGCAACGACATCGGCCGGCTGGCGGCGACCCTGACCCTGACTTTCAATGCCCAGCATGCGCTCGGGCAGGATCTGCTCGGGCAGGCATTGGGTGAAGGTTCCTTCGCGGCCAACTTCTTCACGGTTTCCCAGCCCCAGGTCGTTGCCAATACCCTCAACGCCAGTGCAGCGACCGTGAGTGCCACCTTTGCCAGTCCGACCGCTGCGACGGGGGGCGGGTTCTATACCAACCTCAGCAATTCGGATTACCGCCTGACCTATAACGGTGCCAACTACACACTGACCCGGCTCAGCGACAATCAATCGTGGAGCAATGCGACGATCGCGGGCCTGTCTGCCGCCGTTTCCCCGTCGGAAGGTTTCACGCTCGCTTCGGCCGGCGTGATGGCCGCCGGTGACAGTTTTACCCTGATGCCGACCCGCTTTGCGGCGCGCAACATCGCCGTAAATTCAGCGGTCGCAGCCGATCCTCGCCTGATTGCTGCAGCGACACCGGTGCGTACGACCACGGGCAGCACCAATTCAGGCTCGGGCATGGTCACTGCGGGTACGGTGGCCACTGGCTATGCACTTGGCGCCTTGCCGGTGACGATCACCTATAACTCGGGTACGAACCAGCTGACGGGTTTCCCGGGGGGGCCGGTTGCCTACAACCCGGCGGGAACGACGGTTACCTTCAACGGAATCTCGCTGCAGATCACGGGGACGCCTGCGAACAACGATACCTTTGTCGTCGCGAGGAATGCTGCCGGCGTCGCTGACAACCGGAATGCGCTGGCGCTCGGAAAGCTGCAGACTCAGTCAACCGTTGCTGGCGGTACGGCCAACTATCAGGATGCCTATGCCCGCCTGGTCAGTGACGTCGGCAACAAGACCCGCGAGATACAGGTGACCGGCGCCGCACAATCAGCGCTGCTCAAACAGTCGCAGGATGCTCGTGAGTCCTTGTCAGGGGTCAATCTTGACGAAGAGGCGGCCAATCTGCTCCGCTACCAGCAGGCCTACCAGGCGTCGGCGAAAATGCTCGACATCGGCAGCAAATTGTTCGACGTCATCCTGTCGATCCGTTCCTGATCGGAGCTTCATCATGCGTATCAGTACAAGCCAGATCTATAGCTCGGGAGTGCTCGGACTTCAGAGCAACCAGCAAAGCCTCTTCAAACTGCAGAACCAGTTGTCGTCCGGACGGAGAATCCTGACGCCGGCCGATGATCCTGTCGCGTCGGCACAGGCTCTGGTGGTGACGCAGTCCAAGGACATCAATACCCAGTACATCGAAAATCAGGGCAGTGCACGTGCGCAGTTGGGAACGCTGGAAACGACACTGGGCTCGGTGGTTGACCTGGTGCAGGCGACACGCGAGCGGGCGGTTGAGGCGAAGGGCATCCTCACCGACAACCAGCGCGGGTTCATCGCCACTGACATGAAGGTCAAGCTTGAAGCCCTGCTGTCCCTCGCCAACTCGAGCGACGGTTCCGGGCAGTTCCTGTTCTCCGGGTATCAGGGAGCAACGCGGCCGTTTGCTATCGATGGCTCCGTTGCACCTGTCCCGCCGGCAACACAAGCACCCGTGACGTATTTTGGTGACGAAGGGCAACGGTTGGTGCAGGTCGACGCATCACGCCAGATGGCCAGCAATGTGTCGGGCAGCGAAGTGTTCATGGCCATTCGGGCAGGAAACGGCACCTTTTCGACGTCCGTTGCCGGAAACTCGGGCGGCGGCATCAACCAAGGGACGGCGCTTGTTGATAGCGGGTCCGTCGCGAACCCCACGCTTTGGAATGCAGCGGTGAACGCGCATGGCGGGTTCCGCATCGAGTTTTCCATGGGCGGCAGCGGTCTGGAGTACCAGATCTACGAAACGAATGCTCCCAACGCACCGATGCTGGCGGCTCCGGCGGCATATACACCGGGTCAGGCAATTCCATTGCAGAAAACGACAGCACCGGCTGCGGATTTCGGCGCGCGTGTCGTGATTAGCGGGACACCTGCAGTCGGAGATCGCTTCTCGGTCGCCCCGAGCAGCGATCAGAGCATATTCAAGACGATTCAGAACCTGATCGGTGCAATCGAGACCCCGGTCACGGCCACCTTTACGTCTACCGAGCTCAAGAACCGCATCAATGCAGAACTCACCAATCTGGATCGCGTAATCGACAATCTGGGCCGGGTGATGGCTGACGTCGGTACCCGCCAGAAGGAGCTGGAAACGCTTACTATTGGTGCAAAGGACATGGACCTCCAGTATGCGACCACGCTCTCGGATCTGCAGGATCTCGACTTCACCAAGGCCATCTCCGACTTCACCCAGCAACAGACGCAACTCGAAGCTGCGCAGAAAACCTTTGCACAGGTTTCCCGCCTGAGCCTGTTCGATATCCTATGAAAGCTCCTGCTGCAGCGAGTCTTGTTGCATTGATGCTGGTTGCCGCCTGCGGCACAGTGCCACCGAACGTACCTCCAAGCGGTACCATCGTTCCTGAAGAGGGGCGCGTGCAGGTGGCCTCGGATGTCTCCTATACCTACAAGGAGCTGGTCGCGGCCCCGGTCACGGCTTACATGCTGGACGGGATACTGGACAAATCCCTCGACCAGCTGCGGCCATTCACGCAGCCGATCCTGCTCTATTTTGTCTATCAGCCATTCGCACCCAACTGGACGCTTGAGGAAGCAAAGCTGAACGAGGATACGTACTACGTGCGCTTGCAGGCAAAGCGCTTCCGGACGGGCGGTGACGGTGAAGCGATGATGGTGATGAAGCGGCGCGCCAAGCAACTGCAGCATGAACGTGGCTATGCCGGGTTCAAGGTCATCGATTTCAGCGAAGGCATCGAATCGAGCACGCCGATTTCACAGCGCTACTCCGAAGGCATCTTCAAGCTCGTAAAGAGCGATGTCGCGCCGCGCTAGCGGCGATCGACGATGAAATGTCCGAGCATGGACTGTAGTCCGTGCTCGAATACCTGGGTAATTGGCGTCGCGAGGTAGCCGAGGCTCAGGATCAGCACCACGAACCCCCCGATCAGCGTTAAAGGGAATCCGACGGCGAAGAGATTCAGCTGCGGTGCTGCGCGTGTCAGCACTCCCAGTGCGATGTTGGTGATGAGCATGGCACAGACGACCGGGAGTGCGAGCAGCAGTCCGGTAGCGAAAATAATGCCCCCCGCGTGTGCCATGTTGGACCATGTGCCAGCTCCCAGCGAAATTCCGCCGACGGGAAGTGCGTAAAAACTCTGTGCGAGTGTTGCCAGGATCATCAGGTGGCCGTTGATCGAAAACAGGATCAACAGTGCCAGCAGGGAGAGGAATTCGCTGACGACGGGTGTCTGCGAGGTATTGTCCGGATCGTAGAAGGTCGCGAAGCCGAGGCCCATCTGAAGGCTGATGGCTTCACCCGCGAAATCGACCACCGCGACAGCCAGCCGCATTGCGAAACCCATCGTGAGTCCGATCAGCATTTGCTGCGCGAGCAGCATGAGGCCCGCTCCGGACCCCGGCACGATCGTTGGAAAGTTCGGCAGCGCGGGGGCCAGTGCGAGTGTAATTGCCAGGCCAAGTGCGAGGCGTATGCGTACGGGCATCGCCGCATTCGAGAACGGCGGAGCAGTCGCCAGAAGGCCGAGGATGCGGGCCAATGGGTAGAAAAAGGCCGCAATCCAGGCGTCGAGCTGCGCACTGGTGAGCTCGATCATCCGATCAGGCTCGGAATGCTTTCGAACAGGCGCCGGATGTAGTCGATCATCAGTTGCAACATCCAGGGGCCGGCAAAGATGAGCGTGATGAACATCGCGACCAGGCGCGGAATGAAGGACAGCGTCGACTCGTTGATCTGCGTTGCCGCCTGAAAAATGCTGACAATCAGGCCGACGATCAGCGCCGCCATGAGCAGTGGTGCCGAGACCAGCAGGGTGACTTCCAGCGCCTGCCGCCCGATTTCCATGACCGTCTGTGGGGTCATGTAGCAAAGCTCTGCACGAGCGATCCGACAATGAGGTGCCATCCGTCGACGAGCACGAACAGCATCAGTTTCATCGGCAACGAAACCATCACTGGCGACATCATCATCATGCCCATCGACATCAGGACGCTGGCCACAACCATGTCGATGACGAGGAAGGGAATGAAAATGATGAAACCGATCTGGAATGCCGTTTTCAGTTCGCTGGTGACGAAGGCCGGGATCAGAACACGCATTGGCGTGTCCTCGGGTTTTTCGATCTTCTCGATTCTGGCCAGTCGGGCGAAAAGACCGATATCCGCTTCCCGTGTCTGCTTGAGCATGAATCCTTTCAACGGTACGGCCGCGCGGTCGATTGCCTGGGGGAAGGTAATGCGGTTTTCCGAGAGCGGTAGGTAGGCTTCACTGTAGATCCGGTCGAGCACGGGGGCCATGACGAAGAAGGTCAGGAACAGCGAAAGTCCGACCAGGACCTGATTCGGCGGCGAGGTCTGGGTGCCAAGCGCATGGCGCAGCAGGGACAATACGATGATGATGCGCGTGAAACCTGTCATCATCAGGACCGCCGCCGGGATGAAGGTCAGCGCCGTCAGCGTGATCAGGGTCTGGATCGGCAGCGACCAGTTCGTGCTGCCTCCTGCTCCTGGCGAGCTGGTCAGCGCAGGCAGCGAGGCTTGTGCCGATGCGTCCCCGATAGCCAGGAACAAAGCTGCAAGGATGGGCAGCGACAGCAGCGTACGGCTAAGTTTCGGCATTGTGTTGCTTGCTCCGGAATTGCTGCAGCCAGTGACCGAACTTGCCATCGTCGCCGCCAGGTGGCGGGATGCTCCCTTTGGGGAGCGTATGCAGCGTGCGCATCTGCCCCGGGCCGACGCCAATGACCAACCAGGTGTCCTCCACTTCCACAAGGAGAATGCGTTCGCGCGGCGAGATCGAGAGGCCGCCGACAATTTTCAGCGGCCCGTTTCCCTGGATGATCCTGCCGGCCCCCATTCGCCTGGCCAGCCAGGCTGCCGCCAGAAAAAGTGCGAGGATGAAGACAAGACCAAGAAATGTCTGGAGTGCCGTACCGGCGGAGACGCCGGGCGCCGCATCCGCGGCGGTCGCCAATGATGGAAGCGCCAACGCCGGGGCGATGAGCCACGATGCAAATTGGCGGCGTGTATGGTGGGAGACGGGCGGGGTACTCACGGGGGCCTAGTTTAAAGCATGGCGCCCCGTGGCGGAACTGCGTTTGGCGCCTTGCCTAGCGGTTGAGCTTCCGCATGCGCTCCGACGGCGTGATGATGTCCGTCAGTCTGATACCGAATTTCTCGTTGACGACGACCACTTCGCCCTGGGCAATCAGGGTGCCATTGACCAGTACGTCCATCGGCTCGCCGGCCATTGCATCGAGCTCCACTACCGAGCCGTGCGCCAGTTGCAGCAGATTCTTGATCGTCAGTTTGGTGCGTCCGAGCTCGACGGTGATCTGGACGGGAATGTCCAGGATCATGTCCAGCTCGTTCATCACGGCGCCGCGCGTCATGTCGCCGCCAAAATTTTCAAAGATCTGGGCGGGTTGCGCTGCCGGTGCTGCAGTAGCGGCCGATTCCGAAATTGCCTGTTCGGCCATTGCGGCTGCCCAGTCGTCCTCGCTGATCGCTTCCTCGGCTGTGCCGCCTTCAACGTTTTCAGTAGCTTCAGACATGATGTTCCCCTTCCTTCGAATCCTGCTTGTCCTGGGCGATGAAGCGCTCCACACGGATGGCCAGTTGCCCCTGTTGCTGGCCGAACTTGCACTCCATCAGCGGGGTGCCGTCCACCTTGGCGATGATGCTGTCGGGAATCGCGACAGGGATGACGTCGCCGACCTTCATCTTCTGTATCTGCCCGAGCGAAACGGTGGCATGGGTCAGCTCCGCAGTCAGCTCGACTTCGGCACTCTGCAACTGCTGGCGTAGCGTCGTGATCCAGCGCTTGTCCATCGACAGCTGGTCGCTCTGCATGCTGCTGTAGAGCACATCGCGGATCGGCTCCAGCATCGAGTACGGGAAGCAGATGTGCATCTCGGCAGCCGAACCGCCGAACTCGATCGAGAAGGTCGTCGAAACGACGATTTCCGACGGAGTGGCAATGTTGGCGAACTGCGAGTTCATCTCCGAACGGATGTACTCGAAGTTCAGGTCATGTACCGGCTTCCAGGAGCGGCCGTATTCCGTGAAAACGACGTTGAGCATGCCCTGAATGATGCGCTGCTCGGTTTGCGTGAAGTCACGGCCTTCGACGCGGGTATGGAAGCGGCCGTCGCCGCCGAACATGTTGTCGACGACGAGAAAGACGAGGTTCGGGTCGAAGATGAACAGCCCGGTACCTCGCAGCGGCTTGGCCGCGACCAGGTTGAGGTTGGTCGGTACGACCAGATTGCGGATGAATTCGCTGTACTTCTGCACCTTGATCGGTCCCACCGAAATTTCGGCGTTGCGGTGCATGTAGTTGAACAGCCCGATGCGCAGGTAGCGGGCGAAGCGCTCGTTGATGAGCTCCATCGTGGGCATGCGCCCACGAACGATCCGTTCCTGCGTGCCGAGGTTGTAGGTCCGCGGGCCGCTGCCCTCGTCCCCACTCTCCTCGGGTTCGTCGGTTTCCCCGGTGACACCCTTGAGGAGTGCGTCGACTTCGTCCTGGGAAAGAAAATCCTGCGCCATGGCCGTTACTGGATGATGAACGAGGTGAAGAGTACTTCCTTGATCGGACCCTCTGCCGCCTTCTTGCCTTTGGCAGGGGGTTCGCCGACTACGCCGTTGATGCTCTCCCGGATTTCCTCCGCAAGACCTTCCTTGCCCTCGCGGGACGCCAGTTCGGAAGCTTTCTTCGACGACAGGATCAACATGATCCGGTTGCGCAGCTTCGGCATATGCATTTTCATCTTTTCGCCGACAGCGGCATCTTCGGCTTCAACGTTGATCGTGACCTGCAGGTACTGATCACCGGTTTCCGGCACGAGATTGACGGTGAAAGGCTCCATCGGGATGTACACCGGCGGTGCTTCCTTTTCGCCCTTCTTCTTTTTCGATTTGGTGTCCTTTTCCGCCGCGACTTCTTCGTCTTCGGCGTGTTCGTCCCCCTTCTTCAACAGGAAGAAGGCCGCGCCGCCGCCCGCCAGTACGATGAACAGTACGGCGGCCAGAATGATGATCAGCAGTTTCTTGCTTTTCTTCGGTGGTGCTTCCGCGGCTTCGGCGGGTTTTTCTTCTTTGGCCATGTTCCTTTCCCTCTAGGCATTGCCCTGTTTTCGATCCGTCGCATTGTATCGCGTCGGATATGCACATGCCCGGCCACGAATGCCGGGGGGTGCTCCCCTCAAGTGTGTTGACGCCCGTACTAGTGCCTCGCCGCTCAGGCGAAGGTATCCACCAGCCCGTTTCCTGCTCGTGCCCCGGCAACGGTTGATCCTGCTGCCGAAATGCTTACGCTACCTCGATCGACGCCTGTATTGCTGCCACCGGCGGCTGCCGGCCGTTGTTGGCTACCCTGATCGCTGGCCTGACGGAACGATTCATGACTGACGTTCGCTTGCCCCAGTTCGACGCCGACACCGGCGAGCATTTCGCGCAGCCGGGGCAGTGCTGACTCGATGGCTTCACGGACCTCCGCGCTGCCGGAGACGAACACGGCACTGGCCTGCTCATTCTTGATGTCCAACGCTATTTCTATCGGCCCAAGTTGCGGCGGATTAAGGGTGATTTGTGCGGATTGCAGGTCCTGGCGAGCCATCCAGACCACTTTTTGGGAGAGTTCGGCCGGCCAGGCAGCGTCCTTCAACGGCGTGGCAAGATGCAACGAATTCTCGGTGGATGCTGGCGGGTTGGCGTGCGTGGCTGCCATATGGATTGCGGGGGCCGTGGGCGCCGGTGTCGATGCTTGCACGTTTGAAGTGTCGTGTGCGGAAGCCGGCAGTTCGATGCCTGCCTTGCCTGAACCGGCAAGTTTTGCCGCGTTGCCGATGTCACCGGTGGCCGTCGCCTGCCCGGATTCCTGTCCCGACGTGGCGCGCATTACCTCTGCGAAGCTGTTACGGTCGGTCTCTGGCGCCTTCACGGATGCGCCGGCCAAGTCACCATCAGCAACCTGACCGCTTGCAGCACCTGCCAGCGTCGCGATCCGGCCCGCTCGCGACTCCGGGGTGTCGCCGGCAAGATCACTGGTGACGGCGGCCTTAGGGCGGCCGGCGAGATCTGCGGTGACGGGAACGGGAAGGCCAAGGGCCGCAAACAGTTGCGCGCTGTCGGTCACGGCCATGCCGTCAGTGCCTTCGGCGGCGAATTCTTTGCCGGTTTTGCCGGCCATTGCGCTATCGCTTGCCAATTGCTCACCTGCCAACTGGCCGAGCAGAAGGTTGGCAAAGTCGCCGGCGAGAATTGAATCTGCTTGCCCCGCTGTGCCTGAAATGGCCGTGGCAGCAGGGTTTGCGGCCGGTGCGGCAACGAATTTTGCGACGGAGATGGTCATGCTTCCGCTCCCGAGGGGCATCATATTGCCGAACTATTGAGCAAACGCTGTGCCAGCTCTGCCCGTTCGTCGGATACCGCCTGTGCTCAGGTCTTGTCGGACGATCGATCGCGTGCGGCAATCTCGTCCACGAGCTTCTGTTCCTGGCGCAGTTCCTTGCGCGTTTCGGATTGTTGATGGCGCGACGAGAGGGTGTCCATAGCCTTCAGCTTTACCTGTTGAGCCTGCCAGGCCTGTTGGCCGGCCACCGTATTGCTCTGGGAGCGCGCTACGACGTCCCGCTGTTGAGCGATGGCGTCGTCCAGCCGCGCCAGGAAATCCTGAAAATTTCGCCACTGCTGCGGTGTGAGTCCTTCCTGTGCAGATGCCTGGAAGCGGCGGGCATATTCTTCGCGGTAGTCGGCGAGCAATTGCAGCTTGGTTTTCGCATCCTGCTCGGCCGCGATCAGACGGGCGAGTTGCTGCGTGGCTTCGTCGGCACGGCGCTGCATCAGGTCGAGCACCGTCTGTAGAGCGAAAGGCTTGGCCATGGCGAGTCAGTGCTTCAGAGTGCCGTGCCGAAGATCATGCCGAGTTGACCGAGGCTTTCAGCGTAGGCAGCCCGTTCCGACAGATCCTGCTGCAGGAATTTTTCGTAGAGCGGGTATTCGGCAATGGCACGATCTAGCAGTGGATCGCTGCCGGCGGCATAGGCGCCGACGCTGATCAGGTCGCGCGAGCGCTGGTAGCGGGAAAACAGTTGCTTGAAGCGGCGGATCGCATCGAGGTGCGGCGGTGAGATCAGGTTGACCATGGCTCGCGAGATTGATTGCTCGATGTCGATCGCGGGGTAATGCCCGGCATCGGCCAGCGTCCGCGAAAGCACGATGTGGCCGTCGAGGATGGCGCGCGCCGAATCCGCGATCGGATCCTGCTGGTCATCACCTTCGGCCAGTACCGTGTAGAAGGCAGTGATCGAGCCGCCACCGACAGGACCATTACCGGCACGCTCCACGAGTTGTGGCAGGCGGGCGAAGACGGAAGGCGGATAGCCGCGGGTGACTGGCGGCTCGCCAACAGCGAGTGCAATCTCGCGTTGCGCCATCGCGTAGCGGGTGAGCGAGTCCATGATCAGCAGGACCTGCTTGCCCTGGTCGCGGAAATATTCCGCGATGCTGGTGGCGTAGGCAGCGCCCTGCAGGCGCATCAGCGGGCTGACGTCGGCCGGGGCGGCAACGACGACGGAGCGGCGCAGGCCTTCCTCCCCGAGGATCTGTTCGATGAACTCCTTGACTTCCCGACCGCGCTCGCCGATCAGTCCGACGACGATGATTTCGGCCTCGGTGTAGCGCGCCATCATGCCGAGCAGGACGGACTTGCCAACGCCGGAACCCGCAAAGAGTCCCATGCGCTGGCCGCGACCGACGGTCAGCAGCGAATTGATGGCACGGATGCCAACGTCGAGTGAATGTTCGATCGGTGCGCGCGACATCGGGTTGATCGGCCGGCTCTGCAGCGGACGCAGGGTGTCGACGTGCAAGGGGCCATGGTTGTCGAGCGGGCGCCCGGCAGCATCGACGACGCGGCCGAGCAAGGCATCGCCGACCGGCATCAGTTTGGCGCGGTCAATGATGCGTCGCCGGGGCTGCCGGGCCTTGCCGATGCGTGGAAGCATGGCTTTGGTCTCGAAGGCAACAACGCGGGCGCCGGGAGAGAGTCCATAGACGTCTTCCGAGGGCATCAGGTAGAGCTTTTCACCGTTGAAGCCGACGACCTCGGCTTCGACCGCCGTTCCCCCGGAAGGAATGATGCGGCAGGAACTGCCGAGCGGCAGCTTGAGGCCACTGGCTTCCATGACGAGGCCGTTGATTCGGGTCAGGTGGCCGCTGGCCATGATCGGCTGCGCGTCGGACGCGGCGTCCCGGCAGAGATCGAAGAACTCCCGCCAGTGTGTGCCGTGGGCGGGAAGCTCGCGGCTCATGGCGCTTCGTCCAGCCAGTCAGCGCTTGTGCCGATCGCTTCCAGCACCCGTCGCCAGCGCGTTTCGAGTGTGGCGTCGACTTCACTGGCGCCGGATTCGATGCGGCAGCCGCCGCGGCTGAGGCTGCTGTCTTCGAGGATACGCCAGCCGTTGTGACTAAGCTGTTCTCCAAGGTGTTGCCGTACCAGCGATACATCATCGGGGGCCAGGAAGAGGGCCGGGTGCCCGTGATGCAGGGGCAGGGCGCCGATTGCCTCGCGTATGACCGGCAACAGGAGTTCCGGGTGCAGCCGGAGACTCTGCCGCAGCACCTGACGTGCAGTTTCGACCGCGACGGCAAGCACGCTTTCGGAAATTTCCTGGTCGATCGACTGCAGTTGCTGGCGAAGATTTTCGCCAAGCGCTAGCAGGTGTTCCACTTCAGCTTGTGCTGCAGCGAGTCCGGCTTCGTAGCCTGCCGCATGTCCGGCGGCATAGCCGGCCTCCTGTGCGTCGCTATGGATGCGCTCGATTTCCTCGGCCGTGGGTAACGCCACCTCGGGTACTGCTTCGGTGACAGCCTCCTGTGCCGCTTTTTCGGCTTCATCGAAGGCGGCAAGTTCCCAGCGCTGGTAGGCGGTCAGTTTCTCTTTCGGAATGAAGCCGGTCATGGCGCGATCGCTGTCCGGCGTTTAGACCATCTGCTCGCCGCCCGAACCACCAAGCACGATCTGGCCTTCGTCGGCGAGGCGGCGGACGATCTTGAGGATTTCCTTCTGCTCCGCCTCGACTTCCGAGAGGCGTACAGGGCCGCGCGCTTCGAGGTCTTCGCGCAGCATTTCCGCGGCACGCTGCGACATGTTCTTGAAGATCTTCTCGCGCAGTTCCGGCGAGGCGCCCTTCATCGCGAGGATCAGCGAATCGGACTGGATCTCGCGCAGCAGCAGCTGGATCGAACGATCGTCGAGGTCGTTCAGGTTCTCGAAGACGAACATCTCGTCGAGGATCTTCTGCGCGAGATCCGGGTCGTATTCCCGAATTGCGTCGACCACGGCAGTTTCGTTGGCGGAGCCCATGAAGTTGAGGATTTCGGCCACCGGCCGCACACCCCCCATCGCCGCCTTCTTGATGTTCGACGAACCGGAGAGAATGCGCATCATGACGTCGTTCAGTTCTTTGAGCGCAGCCGGCTGAATGCCTTCAAGTGTCGCGATGCGCAATACGACATCGTTCCGGAGGCGCTCGGTGAACTGGTTGAGGATATCGCTGGCCTGGTCGTGATCGAGGTGTACGAGGATCGTGGCAATGATCTGCGGATGCTCATTCTTGATCAGGTCGGCAACCGTCGGGGCGTCCATCCACTTGAGCCCCTCGATACCGGCGGTATCGCCCCCTTGAAGGATGCGCGATATGAGGTTCGATGCCTTATCGTCGCCCAGTGCCTTGGTCAGCACGGAGCGGACATAGGCATCGGAGTCGACGTGCATCGCCGCCGACTCCTGCGCTGTCTTGTTGAAATCGTCGAGTACCGTTTCGACGCGCGTGCGCGGCACCGATTTCAGTGCCGCCATTGCGTGGCCGATCTTCTGCACCTCGCGCGGACCGAGGTGCTTCAGTACTTCCGCTGCCTGCTCCTCGCCGAGCGAGACGAGCAGGATCGCGGCTTTCTCGATTCCGTCCTCACCCGGCATTGGAGCCTGTCCAGTCCTTGATGATGTTGGCGACCGCCTTGGGATCGGTCGCGGCTACGTTTCTTGCCCGCTGCAGTTTGTCATCGTATGGCGAAGGACCGCCGCCTTGTTCTCCTGCCATCTCGCCATAGGCTGCCGCACCGCTGGTGCTGGTCGCGCCGCCGGCCCGCGGCGAATAATCTCCCGGTCGCGGCGTCATCATCGTCGTGATCAGAGGCTTGACGACCTTGAGCAGCAGGTAGGCGATGATGCCGGCGATCGCGCCATATTTGATCAGATCCTTCAGCAGGGCAAGGATATCCGGGTCCTTCCAGATCGGGATCCCGCCATCCGCCCGCTCGATTGCCGTGAACGAGGCATTGGCAACCGACAGCGTGTCGCCACGGTCCTTGTTGAAGCCCATCGCCTCGCGCGCCAGATCGTTGATCTGCTTGACCTCATTATCGGAGAGCGGCTTCGTCGTCGGCTTGCCGTCCTTGCCGATTTCCTTGCGATGGTTGACCACGACCGCGGCCGACAGGCGGCGGATGACGCCGGCCGACTGCTTCGTATGGCGAATGGTGCGGTCGATTTCGTAATTGATTGTCGAATCCTTGCGTGTCGCGACCGGCTGGCCGACGCTGCCAATCGGTGCCTGTACACCGGCAGCGTTGATCTGGCCAGGAATCGGCGGCGAATTGCCGCCCGGGGCCGCGGCACCAGGTACTGCCGGTGTCGTCAGCGGTGCCGTGGCCGGGGCCGGCGGCTGATTCGAGAGTGCGCCCGGAACGCCGGCTGGAGCCGGGGTTGCCGTAGCACTCGCGGTTTCGCTCGTCTGCTGGCTGCGGATCGCGATATCCGGCGGCGTCGTGTTCGGCTTGTGGGTCTCGGCGGTCTGTTCGACCTGCGAGAAGTCAATGTCGGCCGCGACCTGCACCTTGGCGTTGCCCATGCCGACGATCGGCGTCAGGATGTCCTCGATACGCTTGATGACGGCAGATTCCACCTCATGAACGTACTTGACCTGTGTCGGGTCGAGGCCGGCTTCCATCAGCTTGCTCTTCAACTGCGAAAGCAGGGCGCCGCTCTGGTCAAGGATGGAGACGTTGCCGGGGGGCATCTGCGGCACGCTGGAGGCGACGAGATTCTGGATGCCGGCGATCTGCGCCGGTTCGAGCATGCGGCCAGGGTAAAGGTTGAGCAATACTGAGGCCGAGGGCTTCTGCTCTTCCCGCACGAAGACCGTCGGCTTTGGAATTGCCAGATGGACGCGAGCGGTCTGTACCGCGGCAACAGCCTGAATGGTGCGCGACAGTTCGCCCTCGAGTGCACGCTGGTAGTTGACCTGCTCCGCGAACTGGCTGATGCCGAACTTCTGGTTTTCCATCAGTTCGAAACCGACCGCGCCGCCCTTGGGAAGGCCCTGCGAGGCAAGGCGCAGGCGGATTTCGTGCACACGATCGCCGGGCACGAGGATGGCGCCGCCGCTTTCAGAGAACTTGTAGGGAACGTTAAGTTGCTCGAGCGAGCTGATGATGGCGCCGCCGTCGCGTTCCGAGATGTTCGAGAAGAGGACGCGAAAATCGCCGTGTTTCGACCACAGTACCGAACCGACCACCAGCGTGATTACCGCAGCGATCGCGAACATCAAAGTCAGTTTTTGCTGGTTGTCGAGCCGGGACAGCGCCACGCGGGCACGGCTGATCGCGCTGTCTGCCGTTCCGATGCCTGCAGTGGAGTCCGGTGTTGCCGCCATGCTTTCCTTTATTTGCGTTTAATCAAGCAAAAAGCGCAAAGTCCTGAGAATTATTCTACTATTGTAGCCGCAATCTGCATGGGATTCTCCCCGAATGACCGATTCCTCGCAATTATCCAAGGCACAGGACCTGCAACGTGCCTTCGACGTCTTCAATCAGGTATCGCACGAACTGACGCAGGCATATGCGGCCCTGCAGGGACGCGTGCAGTCGCTGACCGATGAACTCGCGGTCGCCAATGGCGAATTGCGGCGTCAGTACGAGGAAAAGGAAGCGCTCTCGGAACGCCTCGGACTGTTGCTTGACGCGCTACCGGCCGGGGTCGTCGTTGTCGAGGCAGATGGTTTGGTCAGTGCCGCCAACCCGGCCGCCTGTGCAATGCTGGGCTGCGTGCCCGCGGGCTGGAACTGGCAGGCCCTGGCCGAGACCATGCAGTTGGCGGCGGCGCCCGACGAATACCTGCTTGCCGGCCGGCGTGTCGTGGTCGCGGAAAGTCTGCTGCCTTCTTCGGGCGGTCGCATCGTACTGATCCACGATATCACTGCTGCGCACGACATGAAGGCGAGCCTAGAGCGCAATCAGCGGCTGGCTGCGATGGGCGAGATGGCGGCATCGCTTGCCCACCAGTTGCGTACGCCGCTTGCAACGGCCCTTCTCTACAGCGCCAATCTCGCCAAGCCCGACCTCGCCGATGATGCCCGCGCACGCTTCGCGGGTAAGGCGACGGAACAGTTGAAGCGTCTCGAGCGACTGATCCAGGATGTGCTGCTCTTTGCGCGCGGGCAGGAAATCGGACGTGAGGCCATTCCCGTTGATGACCTGTTGGCCGATGCCGCGCTGACGATGGAGCCGTTGTGTGCAGAGCGAGGCGTTCGCTTTAGCCGCGAGGGTTTCGCCGGCGACGCTATAATCGTCGGCGGACGGAAGCCCTTGGCGGGAGCGCTTTTGAACCTGCTCGAAAACGCCCT
>JAKJEY010000219.1 GCA_022705165.1 Pseudomonadota bacterium | reverse complement strand
TGCTGCCGATGTTGTTTACGCTTGGTGATCCGAAAGGGCGTCCCGACAAACCCTTGCCGGAATACGTCGTGCGCAACCGCCTGCCGCAGGTGAGCGAAACCGGTGGCGAGGTGCTGGCGAGTGCTTCGATCCAGGTGCCGATCGAGGTGCTGGGCAGCCGCGCTGCGGCGATCGGCCACCTCAATGCGAATGCCGATGTCGATGGCGGCATCCGTGCCGAGCCGCTGGTCCTGCGCTACTACGACATGTTCTTCCCTTCGCTGTCGCTGCTGGTCGCTGCGAAGAGCCTCAATCTCGGCCCCGCCGACGTCAAGGCGAGCCTCGGTGAGGAGGTGCGCCTTGGCAACCTGCGCATTCCGACCGACAGCCTGACGCAGATGAGCACCTTCTTCTACAAGGATCATGGCGAGCGCCCGGCCTTCCCGGTCGATTCGTTCTATGACGTGCTCTCCGGCAAGATCCCCGCCAGCAAGTACCAGGACAAGATCGTGCTGATCGGCGCCACCGCGGCGGGTGTCGGCGCCGCACAGGTGACGCCGGTCTCGCCGGCGATGCCGCCGGTACTGACGCTGGCGCACTCGGTGTCATCGATCCTGCAGGAGCACTTCTTCGTGACCCCGTCCTGGGGCGGGTATGCCTCGTTCGGCGCCTTCGTGCTCGTGGCGCTCTATCTCATCGCCCTCTTGCCGCGCCTGTCCGCCGGAATCGGCGCGGCTGCGACCGCGGTCCTGCTCGCGACGCTTGTCGGCGCCCACTACGGCTTGATGGTCAGTGCCGGCATGTGGATCCAGCTGATGGCAGCAGCCTCCCTGTTGGTCGTCGGGCATCTGCTGCTGACGACGAAGCGCTTCCTCGTGACCGAGCGTGGCAAGGAGAAATCCGAAGCCGATTCGGCCGAATCGAACCGCATGCTGGGCCTCGCCTTCCAGGGGCAGGGCCAGCTCGACATGGCGTTCGACAAGTTCCGCAAGTGTCCGATGGACGATTCCCTGATGGAGAATCTCTACAACCTGGCCCTTGATTTCGAACGCAAGCGCCAGTTCAACAAGGCCGAAGCGGTGTTCCGCTATATGGCCGATTACCGGCTCGACTTCCGCGATCTGGCCCAGCGCATTGCGCGCGCCAAGGCGATGTCGGAAACGGTCATGCTTGGCGGCGCCGGCGGCCGCACCAATGCCAGCACGATGATCCTCGACAACGGCGACGTCCAGAAGCCGATGCTCGGGCGTTATCAGGTCGAGAAGGAGCTCGGCAAGGGGGCCATGGGCGTCGTTTACCTGGGGCGTGATCCGAAGATCAACCGCGTCGTGGCGATCAAGACGATGGCCCTGTCTCAGGAGTTCGATGAGGACGAACTGGTCGAGGTCAAGGAGCGCTTCTTCCGTGAAGCAGAGACCGCTGGCCGCCTGAATCATCCGAACATCGTGACGATCTTCGATGCCGGCGAGGAGCACGATCTCGCCTATATCGCCATGGAATTCCTCAAGGGCAAGGATCTCGTGCCGCAGACCAAGCCGGACGCGCTCCTTCCGCTGCCGCAGGTGGCGAGCATCGTTGCCCGTGTCGCCGAGGCGCTGGCTT
>JAKJEY010000218.1 GCA_022705165.1 Pseudomonadota bacterium | reverse complement strand
CGACTTGCTGAATGGGGAAAGCAGTTTCATTT
Source organism: Pseudomonadota bacterium (assembly GCA_022705165.1). Classification (GTDB taxonomy): domain Bacteria; phylum Pseudomonadota; class Gammaproteobacteria; order Burkholderiales; family Rhodocyclaceae; genus Proximibacter. Next base: position 1,794 of record JAKJEY010000218.1, on the reverse strand, counting down.
CGTCTCCTGATGTATGTGAAGTGCGTTCATGAAGCTATCACACCGAAAGTGATCGCAGCGGTTGTTAGAATGGAAGCAATGCGATAAATTGTCAACAAATTATCGACAACATAGCGAGGTGATCATGGCAAAGCGCGCTCCAACAGCTTCCGGAAAGGCATCGTCCGCTGTCGTCAGCGATCTGGCCGAGGGGCGTATCGTTTCGTCGGCGCACCTCGTTTCTGCCAAGGTACCGGAACTCTCCGAGATGGAATTCGGGATGATCCTCGCCTGGCACGCATTTTCGCGCTGGATGATGCGTTGCATGGCGGCGGCAGGAGTCAGCGACATGACGCCGATCGACGTGCTGGTGCTGCACCATGTGGTGCATCGGCAGAGCGAGAAGAAGCTGGCCGACATCTGCTTCGTGCTCAATGTCGAGGACACGCACGTCGTCTCCTACTCGCTGAAGAAACTCTCGGCAGCGGCACTGGTACGTAGCGTGAAGCGTGGCAAGGAGGTCTTCTTCTCGGCGACGCAGGCCGGCTTCGATGCCTGCCTGCGCTATCGCGACGTCCGCGAGGCCTGCCTGCTGCCCGGTTTTTCCGGCGAGGCGGAGGAGAATGTGCGGCTCGGCGATCTGGCGCGCATGCTGCGGACCCTCTCGGGACGCTACGACCAGGCAGCGCGCGCCGCTTCCGCGGCCTCGCTCTGATCCGTCGATGAAGGCACGACTGCTCGACGTCGGCGATGCCGCGGTCACCGTAGAGTTCGGCGACGGCATCGATCCGGCGCTGCTGGCGCTGGTCGAGGCCTTCGATCACGCTGTCGTCGCCGCCATTGCCGACGGGCGCTTGCCCGGCATCGTCGAAACGGTGCCGACCTTCCGCTCGTTGAGCATCCTCTACGACCCGTTGCAGACCTCGCGCGCCGCCATCGACCCGGTCCTGGACGAGCTGTTGGCAACCACGCACACGACGAGCGGCGAAAGCGGGCGCCTGTGGCGTTTCCCTGTCTGCTATGGCGGTGAATACGGGCCCGATCTCGAATCGCTGGCGGCGGCCGTGGCGCTGTCTCCGGACGAGGTCGTGCGCCTGCATGCGGCGACGACGGTGCGCGTGTACATGCTCGGCTTTCTGCCCGGTTTCCCGTTCATGGGCGACCTGCCGGAAGTGTTGTCGCAGCCGCGGCGCAGCGAGCCGCGCGTGCGCGTACCGGCCGGTAGCGTGGCCACCGCCGGTCGTCTGACGGCCATCTATCCGTGGGAGAGCCCGGGCGGCTGGCATCTGCTGGGGCGCTGCCCGGTGCCGCTCTTTTCCCCGCGCTGGCCGGGTGCCGCCCTGTTGCAGCCGGGCGACCGCGTCGCCTTTTCGCCGGTCGATTCCGGCGAATTCGCCGCGCTGGCGCGGCGCTGGCGCGAGGATCCCTCGCTGCCGGTCGAATACCGGGTGTCGCCATGAAAGCACCGGCGGCTCGCCTCGTGGTTGTTCACCCCGGCGCCATGGCTTCGCTGCAGGACCTCGGGCGCAGCGGCCTGCGCCGGGCCGGCGTACCACGTGCGGGCGCCCTGCAGCCGGCCTGGTTGCGTCTGGCGAATCTGCTGGCGGGGAACGACGAGCACCTGGCAGCGATCGAATTCTTCGGCGGCGGCCTGCAGTTGCGCGCCGACGAGGCGCCGCTGCGCGTGGCGCTGGCCGGACCGTTCTCGGCCGAGATCCTCGCGGCCGATGGCGGACGGCGGGCACTGGCTGGCTGGCGCAGCGCGACGCTGGCGCCGGGAGAGCAATTGCGCTGCGGCATGACGCGCGGTGCGCG
>JAKJEY010000217.1 GCA_022705165.1 Pseudomonadota bacterium | reverse complement strand
CTGCGCGCCCGTCAGCTGGGTTCGCTCGATTCCGGCTCGCAGATCTATTACCGCCGCGTGGCAGTCGGGCAGGTGGTGCGCTACGCAATGGACGAGAACGGCAAAGGTATCGACATCGAGGTTTTCATCAAGGCGCCCTACGACCGCTTCGTGAACGCCGAGACCCGTTTCTGGGAAGCGAGCGGGGTCGATGTCGAGCTGAACGCGAGCGGCCTGCGCGTCGACATGCAGTCGCTCAACGCCATCCTCTCCGGTGGCATCGCCTTCGATACGCGCGGCGATGCGGACAAGGCCGCGCCGGCCGAAAAGGATGCGGTGTACCGCCTGTTCGCCCGCAGGGACGTGGCGATGGCGATGGAGGATGACGAGGTCGTCACAATGCGCATGGCCTTCAACGAATCGGTGCGAGGACTGGCCATCGGTGCCCCCGTCGACTTCCGTGGCATCGACATCGGCAAGGTCACCCGGATCGGCGGCGAGGTCGATCAGTCCAAGGGAGTGATTCAGATGGTCGTCGATGTCGAGCTCTACCCGAATCGCCTGCGCCAGATCAACGTCAGGCAGGCGCACAAGATGCCGTTCAGGGAAGGGATCAACACATTGGTGAGTGGCGGTCTGCGCGCACAGCTGCGCACTGGCAACATGATCTCCGGCCAGCTCTTCGTCGCGCTCGACTTCTTCAAGGACGGCCCCAAGGCGAGCGTCGACTGGGGCTCCAAGCCGCCCCTCCTGCCGAGCATCCCCGGTTCGCTGGCGCGGATCGAGCAGCAGTTGCAGGGCATGATGCAGTCGGCCAGTGACCTCCTGAAGAAGCTCAACGCCCTGCCGCTCGAGCAGCTGTCGGCGGACGCCAATTCGGCGATACGCTCGCTCGACGCAACGCTGAAGAGCATCGATCGTCAGTTGAACGACGATTCGATGGTGCAGCAGGATCTGCGCGACAGCCTGCGCGAACTCTCGAAGGCGGCAGCGGAAGCGCGCGTCTTCCTCGAATACCAGACCCGATATCCGGAAGCCCTGATCAAGGGCAAAGCCAAGGAGGAATGATTGATGAAGCCCGCCCTGCCGACTTCTCCGACCCTGTTCGCCCTGCTTGCCGCTGCCGTGTTCGCAGCCGGCTGCGGCTCGACGGCGCCGTCTAAGCTCTACACGCCGGAGGCGCAGGCCACCGAGAGCGCCCGGCTGGCCACCGAGGCACGCCGCATCGAGGTGATCTCCGTGCGCATCCCGGAGCTATGGGATCGCCCGCAGATCGTGCTGACCAAGCCCGGCGGAGAAGTGGACTTCAACGAGTTCAATCGCTGGGCCGTGCCGCTCAAATCGGAAGTGCCGCGCATCGTCACGCGCAACCTGAGCCGCCTGCTGGGTACGCAGTTGGTCTGGTTGCGCGAGGATTTCCCCGGCGCCCGGCCGGATCTGCGTGTGCAGGTATCGATCGACCAGATCGAGGCCGTCGCCGGCCAGCAACTGCGCCTCGAGGCCGCATGGGCGATACGCGGCAGCGATTCTGCGGCGGCGTTGAAGCTCGGTCGCGTCGTCGTGCAGGAGCCCCTGTCGGATGGCAGCTACGCGGCCGTCGTTGCCGCTACCAGCCGCGCGCTGCTGGCACTGAGCCGTGACGTGGCGCGCGACATCGCGGCCATTCCCGCAAAACCCTGAGTTCCGCACCGCACCCGAAACAGGAGGGCCGTCCCATGTTCGACCTCTACCTCGGCAACAAGAACTACTCGTCCTGGTCGCTGCGGCCCTGGTTGTTCCTGCGCCAGAGTGGCCTGGCCTTCGAAGAGCGTCGCCTGCCGCTGGATACGCCGCAGTTTCGCAGCGAGATCGCCCGTTGGTCACCCAGCTTGCG
>JAKJEY010000216.1 GCA_022705165.1 Pseudomonadota bacterium | reverse complement strand
GCTGGGCCGCCGGCTTTAAGTCGGAGTTAAGGCGACGGCGCGAACATCGCCGCTTTATCCAAAGCAGGATCGACATGTCCACGCGTTCACACCTTGCCCTGTTCCTCGCTGCCATCGCCTGCGCAGCCGCCCCGCTCGCCCATGCCGAGAATGCAACGCTCACGGTCACGCTGAAGAATGTCCGCGACGCCAGCGGCGCGCTGCGTGCCGGCCTCTACCGCGAGCCAGCCACCTTCCGCAAGGAGGAGAAGGCGGTCGAGGTCGCCCAGGTACCCGCCGCGGCCGGCGAAGTGACGCTGAGCTTCCGCGAGCTGCCGCCCGGCCGTTACGCGATCATGGCCTATCATGATGAGAACGGTGACGGCCAGCTGAACCGCCGCTTCGGCATGTTTCCGACCGAGGGCTACGGGCTCTCCAACAACCCGCAGGTTTCCGGTCCTCCGGCCTTCGAGGACAGCGCCTTCGAGGTCGCGGCACCGGAAACGGCGATCGCCATCGAGCTGCGCTATTGAGCGGCATTTTTCGGGATAATGGCGCCTCCTGACCGGAGGCAAGCCATGAGCCACTTCAAGCACCACGTATTCTTCTGCTGCAACCAGCGCGACCCGGGCGAGACCTGCTGCGCCGCGCGCGGCGCCGTCGAGGCGCAGACTTACGCCAAGGACCGCATCGCCCAGCTCGGACTCAAGGGCAAGGGCAAGATCCGCATCAACAAGGCCGGCTGCCTGGACCGCTGCGATGACGGCCCGGTGCTGGTCGTCTACCCGGACAACGTCTGGTACACCTACATCGACAAGGACGACATCGAGGAGATCATCCACGAGCACCTGGTGAACGGCCGCGTCGTCGAGCGGCTGAAAATCTGAGCACGACGCGATGAGAGCCCCCGAAGAAAAAATCCTGATCGACGGCCCTGCCGGCAAGATCGAGGTCATCGTCGAGAATCCCGGCGCGCCCAAGGGGATCGCCCTGGTCTGCCACCCGCACCCGCTGTTCGGCGGCGCCAACAGCAACAAGGTGGCGCATTCGCTGGCGCGCACCTTCGTCGCCATGGGCTACTGTGCCTTCCGCCCGAACTTCCGTGGTGTCGGCCTGAGCGAAGGCACCCATGACGAAGGCCGCGGCGAGACCGACGACATGCTCGCCGTGATCGAGGAAGGCAAGCGCCGCTGCGGCGACATACCGGTCGTCCTGGCCGGTTTCTCCTTCGGTGGTTTCGTGCAGACGCGCGTCGCCAGGCGGCTCGCCGAGGCCGGGCATCCGGTGCAGCGCATGGTGCTGGTCGGCACCGCGGCCGGTTTCGTCGAAGGCACACGCAGTTACGACACCGAAGCGGTGCCCAACGACACCATCGTCATCCACGGCTCGACCGACGAAACGGTACCGCTCGCCAACGTGCTGAAATGGGCCGAACCACTGGAACTGCCGGTCGTCGTCGTGCCCGGCGCCGACCATTTCTTCCACCGCCGCCTGCATGTGATCCGCGAGATCATCACGCGCAGCTGGCGGCACTGAGCCCTGACAATGCCCCTGCCGCTGCGCCTGACAGCCGTCGCCACGCTCCTGCTGCTGGCCGGCTGCGACACCTTCGGTCCGAAGAAGCCGGAGCCGCCACCCCCGGCGAAGCCGGTCATCGCGCTGGCGCTCGGCGGCGGCGCCGCCAAGGGCTTCGCCCACATCGGCGTGATCAAGGCGCTCGAAGCGCAGGGCATCGTGCCCGACATCGTCGTCGGCACCAGTGCCGGTTCGGTCGTCGGCGCCATGTACGCGGCCGGCAAGAACGGCTTCGAACTGCAGCAGCTGGCGATCACCCTCGACGAGTCGCAGGTCAGCGACTGGTCGCTGCCCGATCGCGGCGTGGTCAAGGGCGAGGCGCTCGCCACCTTCATCAACAAGACCGTCGCCAATGCACCGATCGAGAAGCTGCCGAAGA
>JAKJEY010000215.1 GCA_022705165.1 Pseudomonadota bacterium | reverse complement strand
GACGGGTGCCGCCTGCCTGCTGCGCGAGCAGCTTCGTTTGTGCGGCCCACTGATCCGCTGCCGCGCCTTCCTTCAGCCAGAGGAACCAGCCGCGGAGCAGCGCCCGGTATCCCTCGCGCATGGTTTCCTGTCGCGCGGATTCGGCGACAGCGACGCCGGTAGCGCCGAGCTGCGTGTCGTCGGCTCCCTTTCCCGGCAACCGCAGCGGGCGCTCGAGTGCCGCATTCCATTCGCCGAAGCTTTCTTCCTGGGTGCCGGGCGGATTGCTGCGTCGCCGCTGACCGCCGAGACGGACGTTCCATTCATGGTCGCCCGCCTCCAGCCGGCGGCGGTTTGCCTCCTCGGCCCCGACCATGCTGTCACTGGCGAGCACGCCTGGCATCGTCTTCATCACTTTGGCCACGATTTCGCCCGGTGGCAGCAGCGGCGTCGCCTCGCCGGCATGCGCCGCGGCGGACAGCAGGCAGGCAGAAAGGAACAGAAGGCCAATAGCATGTCGATTCATAGTCGCCCCAATTCGAGTACCGGCAGCAGCCAGTAGAAAATGTTTGCCTGCGGCATTTCGCTGCGCAGCAGGCTGACCACTTCGCGCATCGCGGCTTCGTCGCCGACACTCTGGATCTGCACGCGCGGCGAATGGCCGCGTACCAGTTCGTCCGCCCTGACGAGACGAACGACCGAGCCGTGGCCATCCACCTGAATGGCCGTGAAGCCGGCAACCAGATCGGGGCGGCTCAGCAGCAGGTCCTCGACCTCCTGTGCAACGTCCTCCGGCATGGTGAGCGAGAGCAGGACATCAGTCATGGTTTACTCCGGAAAATCGGACGACAGGCTCGACGCCGTAGCGACGGAACAGGATCGGCAGCAGTACCAGCGTCAGCGCGGTCGAGGTGACGAGCCCGCCGATGACGACGATGGCGAGCGGGCGCTGCACTTCCGAACCCGGGCCGCTGGCGAAGAGCATCGGCAGCAGGCCGAGCGCGGCGATGCTGGCGGTCATCATGACCGGCCGCAGGCGACGCTGGGCGCCTTCGACCACCGCGTCGGCGACGCTCATGCCGCGCGCCAGCAGCTGGTTGAAGTAGCTGACCATCACCACGCCGTTGAGCACCGCGATGCCGAGCAGCGCGATGAAGCCGACCGAGGCCGGCACCGAGAGATATTCGCCGGAAAGCAGCAGGCCGAAGATGCCGCCGACCATTGCGAACGGCACGTTCGAGAGCACCAGCAGCGCCTGCCGCAGCGAGCCGAAGGTCGAGAAAAGCAGGAAGAAGATGAGCGCCAGCGCAATCGGGACGACGACAGCGAGACGCGCTGCGGCACGCTGCTGATTCTCGAACTGGCCGCCCCAGGTCAGCTGGTAGCCGTCGGGCAGTTTCACATCCCGCGCGACCGCCGCCTTGGCATCGTCGACAAAACCGACGAGATCCCGCCCGGTGACGTTGGACTGCACGACGACATAGCGGCGCGCATTTTCGCGATCCACCTTGACCGGTCCGTCGACCCGCAGCACCTTTGCCACCTCGGCCAGTGGCACGCTGCCGCCACCGGGCAGCGACAGGCGAACGCCCTCGAAATCCGCAGCCGAGGCGCGCAGCGTCTCGGGGCCCCGCAGCACGAGTGGCGTGCGTCGCCCGGTCTCGATGATGGTGCCGACCTGCCGGCCTTCGAGCAGCGACTTGAGATCGCTCTGGATGTCGTCCACGTTCAGCCCGAGGCGGCCGGCTGCCAATCGGTCGACGGCAACCTTCAGATACTGCACGCCGTCGTTTTTCAGTGTGAAGGTGTCCTGCGCGCCATTGACCTTCCTGACGGTCGCCTCGATCTCACCCGCCAGCCGGTTCAGCGTCACCAGATCGGGGCCGAAGATCTTCACGGCGAGTGCGCCGCGCACCCCGGTCAGCATTTCGGCGACGCGCATGTCGATCGGCTGCGTGAAGGCGACACCGATGCCGGGAAAGTCGGCCATGACCTGGCGCAACTGCTCGGCCAGCCA
>JAKJEY010000214.1 GCA_022705165.1 Pseudomonadota bacterium | reverse complement strand
CATCCGTCATGCCTTCCGTGCCTTCCTCACCGGCATCACCGGTTCGCATTTCGTGTCGACGCCCGACAACGTGGCGCCGGAAACGAAGCGCTACTACCAGCAGCTGACCCGCTTCTCGTCCAGCTTCGCCTTCCTCTCCGACATTTCGATGCTGGTGCTCGGCGGCGAATTGAAGCGCCGCGAGAAGCTGTCGGCCCGCCTCGGCGACATCCTGTCGATGATGTACCTTTGCTCGGCAACGCTCAAGCGCTACGAGTCGGAAGGCCGTCAGGCTGCCGATGCGCCGATGATGCACTGGGCGATCTGGGATGCCATGTACAAGGCGCAGCAGGCCTTCGATGGCGTTATCGACAACTTCCCGAACAAGTTCATCGGCCGCATGCTCTGCCGCATCATCTTCCCGCTCGGCAAGCCGTATGACGTGCCGTCGGACAAGATTGGTCACCAGGTCGCCAAGCTGCTGATCGAACCGAATGCCTCGCGTGACCGCCTGACCGCGGAAACCTACGTGCCGAAGACCGAAACGGAAGCCGTCGGCGCCGTCGAGATGGCGCTCCGGGCGACGCTGGAGGCCGAACCGATCGACGCCAAGATTCGTGAAGCCGAGAAGAAGGGGCTGCTCGACGATAACCCCGATGCGAACGTCCGCGACATCGCGCATGCCGCCTTCGCTGCCGGCATCGTGACGCCGGCCGAGTATGCGGTGCTCAAGCGTCGCAACGAGCTGCGCGACATCGTGATCCGTGTCGACGACTTCGCGATGGACTTCGGCCTGTCGCAGCGACAGACCGTTCCGCACAAAGCAGCCGCCTAAGAACTGCTCGCCCGCAAGGCGATGACCGGCAGCAATGCTTCGGTCATCGCCTTCAGCGTTTTAAACAAACATTGGATTGACCAAAGGAGAACACAGTGGCTTTTCAACCTGTGTATGTGGTGGATGGGGCGCGCACGCCCTTCCTCAAGGCAAAGGGCGCCCCGGGGCCGTTCGCCGCGAGCGACCTGGCGGTACAAGCCGGGCGCTCGCTGCTGACACGACAGCCCTTCGCGCCGAGCGATCTCGACGAAGTGATCCTCGGCTGCGCGGCGCCCTCGCCGGATGAAACCAACATCGGCCGCATGGTCGCGCTGCGCCTCGGCTGTGGCCTGGATGTGCCGGGCTGGACGGTGATGCGCAATTGCGCCAGCGGCATGCAGGCACTCGATTCGGCGATGGCCAACATCCAGTCCGGCCGCTCGCAGCTGGTGCTGGCGGGTGGTGTGGATGCGCTCTCGAGGGCGCCGCTGCTCTATTCCGACACGATGGTGCTGTGGTTCGCTCAGATGATGGCGGCACGCACCATGGGCGCAAAGCTGACGCAGTTCGCCAAGCTGCGCCCGGGTGTTCTGCTATCGCCGGTGATCGGCCTGATGAAGGGGCTGACTGATCCGGTGAACGGCATGCTGATGGGGCAGACCGCCGAAAACATCGCCTGGAAATTCGGTATCACACGCCAGCAGATGGATGCGTTCTCGGTACGCAGCCACCAGCGTGCCATGGCCGGCCGTGAGGCGGGTCATCTCGGCGAGATCGTGCCGCTGATCGACGACAAGGGCAATGTCTATCCCGATGATGACGGCGTGCGCGGCGATGCCAGCCCGGCTGGCATGGCGAAGCCGAAACCTTTCTTCGACAAGAAGTACGGCAACATCACCGCCGCCAACAGTTCGCAGATCACCGACGGCGCTGCCTGGCTGATCCTGGCGTCGGAAGCGGCCGTGAAGCAATGGAACCTGAAGCCCCTCGGCCGAATCACCGATAGCCAGTGGTCCGGCCTCGATCCGGCGCAGATGGGCCTCGGCCCGGTGCATGCCGCGACACCGATCCTGCAACGCCATGGTCTCGGGCTCAACGATCTTGATGCCTGGGAAATCAACGAGGCCTTCGCCGCCCAGGTGCTGGCGTGCGTCGAGGCCTGGAAATCGGAAGCCTACTGCAAGGAGCAACTGGGGCTACCCGGTGCGCTGGGGGCGCTCGAC
>JAKJEY010000213.1 GCA_022705165.1 Pseudomonadota bacterium | reverse complement strand
CATCGACAAAGCGCCCGAGGGAAGCGTCCTCGACGAGGATGTGTACAACGTCGGGATTGCTCAGTACCGAGTCTACGATCTGCCGGCCGGCTTCCGGATCGACGTTCCACAACGGCAGTTCGAGGCCGCTTGAAAGAATCTCCGCGAACTGGTTCAGCGGTTGCGCAACGCGCTCGCCGTACACTGTTTCATAGCGGTCCCGCACCAGCAAGCCGCCGAGCAATAGCGCAGGCAACAGCACACCGAGCGCGACGCCGGTCACGATCGCTTGCCGCATCGTTGCCTATCCCCGCCGCGGCGAAGGAAGCCGGGGCAACAGCGATGTGGCGCTCGTGACAAGTCTGCGGCATCTCCGTACAATCCCTGTAATTATGAATTACGAACAACCCTTTAGAGGAGAGCACCCCATGAATTCGCGCCCGTTCCGCATTCTCGGCATCCAGCAGATCGCCATCGGCGGCCCCTCCAAGGATCGCCTGAAGACCCTGTGGGTCGACATGTTCGGACTGGAGGTCACCGGCAACTTCGTCAGCGAGCGCGAGAACGTCGATGAAGACATCTGCGCGATGGGCAAGGGTGCCTTCAAGGTCGAGGTCGACCTGATGCAACCGCTCGACCCGGAGAAGAAGCCGGCGGTCCACGCCACCCCGCTCAACCACGTCGGCCTCTGGGTCGACAACCTGCCGGTGGCCGTCGAATGGCTCACCGCGCAGGGCGTCCGCTTCGCTCCGGGTGGCATCCGCAAGGGTGCGGCCGGCTACGACATCACCTTCCTGCACCCGAAGGCGAACGACGAGTTCCCGATCGGCGGCGAAGGCGTGCTGATCGAGCTGGTGCAAGCCCCGCCGGAAGTAGTGGAGGCTTTCTCCCGCTTGGGTTAATCTCCTCCTGAAATGACAATGCCAAGGCCCGCGAGACGCAAAAGACGGGCCGGGCATCTGCGATCGGAGGAGATATGACCTGGTTCTCGCTGCCGGCCTTCCGCAAGGATGCACCGCCGGCATTCGTCGACATGGACGGCTGCAATGCCTGGCTGGCGACGCAGCCGCTGGCCAACGCCCCGGCCATGCAGGAGGCGCTGGCCGGCCAGCTGGAGGCGCTCAACGCCTGGGCCCTCCCGGCCCGCGAGCGCTACAAGATCCTTGAAACACTGCGCAAGCCGGTCTTCGCCATCGAGGCTGAAAGCGGCAAGCGTTACGACGGACGCCCCGTCCCGCTCTCCGCCATCGAGCAGAAGGCCTTCGACGGCTCCTGTCGCCTCTGGCGCCAGCTTGCCACCGGCTACCTGCATTGCCTGCGCGCCTGCCTCGACAAGGACACCACCCTGGCCGATCATCAGGCCAAGATCGCCCACCGTACGCTGACCAGCCTGCGCATGGAGCAGCTGGCCCGTTATCGCGGCACAGCCGCCGTCCCCGGCCACTGGTGGCGACTCCTGCATGCCACACTGGCATCTGCGGACCAGCTGGGGGTATCGACAACCGCGATCAGCGACCGCCTGCTGCCGGAAACACGCGAATCGACGGTGGCGGGACAGTATGCGATGGCAATGCTGCTCCACCTCTCGCGCCCTCACGAACTCTCGCGCAGCCAGTTTGGCGCAGTACTGCGCTGGCTGCCGCGCTGGCGCGAACAAGTGAAGATCTATGCCAGCGCCACCGAGGCCGGCGACTCACGCACGATCGTCATCGAACTGAGCAGCGACGAACCGATCCACAGCGCCCGTGGCGTACCCGCCAACGGCCGCTGGCTGGCGCTCGACACCGTCCTCGGCAAGTTCAAGAGCCGCATGCGCGACCTGCGCGCCGGAAAATCCCCCGAAGAACTCAACCTCGGCAACAGCCTTCCGGTCGACGCCTGCATCGGCCTGCTGCAGTTCCTGCACGGCGCGGTACAGGCACCGGCTGCACCGCCCCCCTCGCCGCACGACGCCCAGGCCAGGCTGCGGCTGGCAACGACACTCGAATACATCCACCTCCTGCATGGCGGCAAGCCGATTGCCGCACAGGAAGAGCCAACCTCGCTGAGCAACCGCCGACAGCACGAACAGATCGCCATCTTCGGCCATGTCGTGCGCGAGAGCACGCCTTCGGTCGAGAGCGGGCTCGAAGACTGGCTGCAGCTGCTCGATCAGAA
>JAKJEY010000212.1 GCA_022705165.1 Pseudomonadota bacterium | reverse complement strand
GGCGATGATCACCTTGCCGATCGTCTCGGCGCCGGTGGCCCCGGCTGCTTCCAGAAAGACGTCCGGCTTACGGATACCCAGATCTTCGAAGAAGATGCCATTGAGTTCGTAATCGTAGTTCTGTCCGGTGTGCACCAGCACATGGTCGCAATGGGTATCCAGCGCGGCCAGCACCCGCGACAAACGGATGATCTCCGGACGAGTGCCGACGATGGTGGCGACTTTCAGTTTGCGTGTGCTCATACCCTGCTCGCCACCGTATCCGGTCGTTGCCGGTCGAAGATTTCGTTGGCCCAGAGCATGACCACCAATTCGTCTTCGCCGATGTTGGTGATGTCGTGTGCCCAGCCCGGGATGGTTTCGACGATCAGTGGTTCGTCGCCATGGCTCTCGACCTCGAAGGTCTCGTCGGTCAGCAGATGGCGGAAGCGATAGCGGGCGCGGCCCTTGATGACCAGGAACTTCTCGGTCTTGGTGTGGTGGTAGTGGCCGCCGCGGGTGATGCCGGGATGCGCCGTGAAGAACGAGAACTGCCCACAGTCCGGGGTCTTCAGCATTTCCACGAAGATGCCACGGGCATCGCCATGCTTCGGCACGCTGTAACTGAAGGCTTCCGGCGGCAGAAAGCTGACATAGGTCGCATACAGCGCCCGCACCAGGCCGGTACCCACGCGCTCGCTCACCAGGCTGTTGCGCACGTCCTTGAAGGCTTCGATCTGTCGCGCCAGTTCGCCGACCGTGGTGGCGTACACCGGGCCTGCTTCGAGGAAACGCGCACCCTCGCCGGGGCCGAGCAGGAAGCGAAGGAGTTCGGCGACCACGTCGTCGATGTAGACCAGGCGTACCGGCGCCGCCGGATCGTTGACCTGGATCGGCAGCCCGCGCGCAAGGTTGTGGCAGAAGGTGGCTACCGCCGAGTTGTAGTTCGGCCGGCTCCACTTGCCGAAAACATTCGCCAGGCGATACAGGCCCACCGCCGCGCCGCTGGCCTCGGCATACCGGGTCAGATGATCTTCGGCGATGCGCTTGCTGCTGCCGTAGGGATTGTCGCGCTCGGCCTGGATGGACGAAGCGAACGCCACCGGCACGGCGCGGCGGCTGGCGGCCAGCAATGCACACAGGCGCGCGGTGAAATCCGCATTGCCGCGGGCGAACTCGGCCGGATCCTGCGGCCGATTCACGCCGGCCAGGTGCACCACCGCATCGGCATTCGCCACGGCCGCCGCCAGGTCGGCATCGCTGCTGGCGCGGGTGATCGCGAGCATCTCGAAACCGTCACGCTCGCGCAGCGCCACGCCCAGGTTCTTGCCGATGAAGCCGTCGGCGCCAGTGACCAGGACCTTCATGTCAGGCAGCCACCAAGTCCACCTTGACCCGGAAACCCAAAGCGGTTGCCGCCCTCGTCATGGTTTCGAGCGTCAATCCGGTATCGGACGCGTCGAGCATCCGATCCACGACGGTACGGCTCGTGTGCATGCGCTTGGCCAAGGCGCTCTTGTTGACACCGGCGGCCTTCATCGCTTGTTCGATTTGCCATGCGATGACGCGCTTGACGGCGACCGCGGTCGCTTCCTCCAGCTCACCCTGCTCCGCGAGGAACGCGTCGAAATCGCTGCCGATGTGCTTGTTCTTGCTCATGCCCTTACCTCCTTCATCCGGAGCGCCGCCAAGGCCAGGTCCGCTTTCGGCGTCGCCTGCGTCTTCTTCACGAAGCCATGAAGCAACACCATTTCCGAGTCCACCAACGTGAAGAACACGCGGCCAATCCCCTCGGGAATGTTGCTGCGCACTTCCCACAATCCGGGTTCCATCTTGCGAACGACCGGCATGCCCACCGGCCAGCCGAATTGGACCGTCTTGATGTCTGCACCAATGGCCTTTCGAGCCGCAGGCGAGAGCTGTCCAACCAGCCAATGGCGAACCGGCTCCGCGCCGGATGCGGTGCGGTAGAAACGAACTGTCAGGATGGGTGGCATGTGCAGCATGCACCTAAAAAGATGCAACCGTCAAGGCGGTGACCCTGCTGTTCATGAAGCCTCCGGGCCCATTGCCGTAACCGGCGATCCCGCGCCTCCGTAGGAGCGACCCATGGGTCGCCCCTACAAATACCGCTGTTCGCCTTCTCAATCCACCGGCACCGCTGGACGACCGGCAACCAGGTCGCG
>JAKJEY010000211.1 GCA_022705165.1 Pseudomonadota bacterium | reverse complement strand
GGTTCGTGGTGGGTCGACTGGCAGCAGTGGCTGCTCTCGCAAACGAATGGCGACAAGAAGGTGCCGGCCCGCAAGCCGGGCGACGGCCCGCTGAAGGTGCTGGAAGATGCACCGGGCTCGTACGTCAAGTTCCGCCTCGACACACAGAAGAAGGCGAAGTAATTCGACCGGATTCACATTCCGGAACGGGCGCTGCGGCGCCCGTTTTTCTTTGGTGTAATCTGGAGACATGAGCACCCTGCTTCCCGACTACACCGGCGGCAGCATCGCCAACCTGATGCGCACCATCGCCGACGCCTGCGGCGCATCGTCCCCGCGCCAGGCACCGCTTGCTGCATGCCATGAGCTCGACGCGCGCGATCTTTCGCGCCACCGCAACATCGTGCTGCTGATCGTGGACGGCCTCGGTGCCGGCATGCTGGCGCAACACGGCAAGGGCGTCCTGCGTACGCATGCGGGCAAGGTGCTGACGTCGGTTTTTCCATCGACCACCGCCGCCGCCATCCCGACCTTCATGACCGGCCTCTGTCCGATGCAGCACGCGCTGACCGGCTGGCACATGTGGCTGGAGGAACTGCAGGCGGTCACCGCGATCCTGCCGCTGACGCCACGTGCCCGCCCGCCATTCGATCTCCCGGCCGCACAGTTGCCGGCACGACTCTTCGACCATTCGCCGATCTACCCCGCCATGCACCGCGCGGCCTGGGTGCTCTCGCCAAGGGATATTGCCGATAGCCCGTTCAATGTCTTTCACACGCGTGGCGCAGACACCCTCGCCTACACCGACCTGCCCGAAATGCTGCAGATGCTGGCGAGCCTCGTCGCGATTCCGGGGCGCAAGTTCATCTATGCCTACTGGCCGACCCTGGACAGCATCTCGCACCGCTACGGCGCGTTCAGCGAGGAAGCGGTGGCCGCCCTGCAGCGCTTCTGCGGCGGCCTCGATCTGCTGCTCGGCGATCTCGCCGGCAGCGACACGCAGCTGATCGTCACCGCCGACCACGGCTTCATCGACTCCCCCGCCGACCGCAGCATCGATCTCGCGGAACATCCGCAACTCGCCGCCATGCTCGCGCAGCCGCTCTGCGGAGAGCAACGCGTGGCGTGGTGCTACCTCAAGCCCGAGGTATCGGCCGATGACTTCCTTCGTTGCGTCGCTGCCCGCCTTGGTGATCGCGCCGAAGCCATTCCATGCGCACGCCTCGTGGAAGAAGGCTGGTTCGGCCCGGGGCCGGCACATCCGAAGCTCGCCTCGCGCGTCGGTGATTTCGCACTCGTGATGCAGGAGAACTGGACAATCAAGGACTGGTTGCCAACCGAACGCCGCTACCGGCTTCTCGGACAGCATGGCGGCGTTTCGGCGCTGGAAATGCAGGTGCCACTGGTCACCATCGAGGTATGAACTCGCCATGAAACGAAGCCGGGAAAAACCCCACCCCCCCGTGACGCAGCCGGCGCCAGCTGCCGCCACATCGGGCTACAGCGATGCGGCCAGGCTCGCCGTGCAGGAAACCTCTGCCCGCGTGCAGGAAATGCACCGTGCCATCGCCGGCAAGTCCTTCGATGTCCTGACCGGCATTCCGCTGATCGCCGGGCCCGCGGCATTCGCCAGGGTCATGCACGATGCGATTTCCGGGGGCATCTACGCGGCAATCCATCACGGTGCGACGGGTGTGTTTGGCGCAACCGCGGCCATCGAGCGCCAGCTGCCTGAAGCGGAGGGTTCCCCCAGCCGCGCTGTCAGCAGCCTGCGCAGTGCGCTCAACGCTGCCTTCGGCGACCACCTCGCCGGCATCGGCAATGTATTGGCCATCGACATGGGCCTCCATGTCGATGGCCGTCCCGTACCGCTCACCACCGAGGCCCTTGACCTCGCCTTCCCGGCTGCCGGCAAGCGGCTCTGCCTGTTCATCCATGGACTGGCATTCGATGAGCACTGCTGGGAGTCTAGCAACGACGGAGAAGTCGATTTCGGCGCCCGTCTGCAGCACGAGCTGGGCTACACACCGCTTTACCTGCGCTACAACACCGGCTTATCGATCGCCGACAACGGCACTCGGCTCGCGGCACTGCTCGAGGCCCTGCTGGCTTCCTGGCCGGAAGAGGTCGCGGAGCTGCTGCTGATCGGGCACAGCATGGGCGGGCTGATTGCCCGCAATGCCTGCGAGCAGGCGGCAGCGGCCGGTCTCTACTGGCCGCAGACCTGCAGCATGCTGATCT
>JAKJEY010000210.1 GCA_022705165.1 Pseudomonadota bacterium | reverse complement strand
TGCGATGATCGAGCGGATGTAATCCGGACGTGGCTGCGAGGCCTCCGCACGGAGGCCTCGCCCCGATTGCTGACCGCTACCAAGGTCCCTCATGCTCAAGGCCCTGCTGATTGACCCCTCCCGCTTCCAGCGCTCGGTGATCGCTTCCGTCTTCGTGCGCCGCAATGTCGAGGTCGCCATGGCCGACAGCGCCGCTGCGGGGCTCAAGGCACTGGCCGAGGGGCGCTACGACATCCTCTGCTTTTCGCTCGAACTGGGCGATATGCGGGGAACCGATTTTTACCGTGAAGCGCTGAAGCGCAAGCTCGCCGGCAGCATCCCCGCACTGATGCTGGCAGCTACACCGGACAAGAAGGTCTTCGACGATGCCATCGCCGCCGGCGTCACCGACTGTTTCCCGAAGGCCGATCTCGAGGATCTCGAGCAGTACGTCGAGCAATGGGAGCGTCGCGCCAACCGCCGCATGTCCGGCCACGTGCTGCTGGTCGAGGACAGCGATACCGCCGCCAACTTCTGCATCGAAGTGATGGAAGGGCTGGGGCTGCAGGTCTCGCGCTTCCGCACGGCGGAAGAAGCGATCGCCTCGCTGGCGCATGGGGACTACAAGATCGTCGTCACCGACTTCGTGCTCGAAGGCCTGCAGACCGGGCTCTCGGTGATCCGCGCCGTGCGCGCGCAGCCGGGGCGCAAGGGCGAGTTGCCGATCCTCGCGCTGTCGTCGATCGACAGCGTCGCCCGTCGTGTCGACATCCTGCGCGCCGGGGCCAACGACTTCGTCACCAAGCCGGTGCTGGCCGAGGAACTGGCCGCCCGCCTCGGCAACCTGCTGATGCTGCGTGAACTGTTCGACCGGCTGGCGGCGCAGCATGAGCTGGTCAAGGAAATGGCGCTGCGCGACGGCCTCACTTCGCTGCACAACCGCTATCACCTGATGGCCGAGATGCCTCGCCTGATCGATGAGGCGCATGCGAAGGCGATGCCGCTGACGCTGCTGGTCGTCGATATCGACCATTTCAAGAAGATCAACGACCAGCACGGCCACTCGCGCGGCGATGCGGTGCTGGTGGCGGTGGCCGAGATCCTGCGCGGCATCGTGCGTGGCCAGCAGGTGCTGGTGCGTTACGGCGGCGAGGAGTTCGTGCTGGCGCTGCCCGGCACCACGACGCTGCAGGCCGGCCTCGGTGCCGAGCGCCTGCGCGAGAAGATTGCCGCGGCTAACCCCGACGGCATTCCGGTCACGGCCAGCTTCGGCATCGCCACGCTGAAGCCGGGCGAAAGCTTCGACCAGCTCTTTTCCCGTGCCGATGCGGCGCTCTACGAAGCCAAGCGCGGCGGCCGCAACCAGGTCGTGAGCGGCTGATTTCTCCTACTTCCGATTCAAGACACGATGACGCAAACCACGAAGCCCCTGGCCGGGGTGAAGGTGCTCGAACTGGGCACGCTGATCGCGGGGCCCTTTGCTGCGCGGATCATGGCCGAGTTCGGCGCCGAGGTGATCAAGATCGAGTCGCCCGATGGCGGCGACCCGCTGCGCCAGTGGCGCAAGCTCTACGAGGGCACGTCGCTGTGGTGGTACCTGCAGGCGCGGAACAAGAAATCGGTGACGGTAAACCTCAAGCATCCCGAGGGCGTGGCCATCGTCAAGGCGCTGGCGCGGGAGGCCGACATCGTCGTCGAGAACTTCCGTCCCGGCGTGCTGGAGAAGCTGGGGCTGGGCTGGGAGGCGCTGTCGGCGGAGAACCCCGATCTCGTCATGCTGCGCCTCTCGGGCTTCGGCCAGAGCGGCCCGATGGCCGCGCAGCCGGGCTTCGGTGCCATCGGCGAATCGATGGGCGGGCTGCGCTACGTGACCGGCTTTCCCGACCGGCCGCCGGTGAAGACCGGCATCTCGATCGGCGATTCGATCGCCGCACTGTGGGGCGTCATCGGCGCCATGATGGCACTGCGCCACCGCGAGGTGAACGGCGGCAAGGGGCAGGTGGTCGACGTCGCGCTCTATGAAGCGGTGTTCGCGATGATGGAGTCGCTGGTGCCGGAATTCGATGTCTTCGGCTTCGTGCGCGAGCGCACCGGCAACATCATGCCCGGCATCACGCCCTCCAACACGCACACGACGAAGGATGGCCGGCACGTGGCGATCGGCGCCAACGGCGACGCGATTTTCCGCCGCCTGCTGCTGGCGATGGGGCGGCAGGATCTCGCCGACGATCCGTCGCTGGCCGACAACGCCGGCCGCGATGCGCGGCGCGACGAGGTCTATGCACTGATCGATGCCTGGGTGGCGCAGCACGACGAA
>JAKJEY010000020.1:9500-23313 GCA_022705165.1 Pseudomonadota bacterium | reverse complement strand
CGAAGCAGAGAGGAATCTGCTCGCCAACATCCCGCTGCTCACCGCGCGCGACGAAGTCAAGATCGTCATCGCCGATCGCGCCGATTACGAGTGGGCGCGCAGCATCATCTCCGGACATCTGCTCCTGGCAGGCATGCCGCGCTGCCCGGTACTGCTCTCCCCAGTGCAGGGGGAACTCGCGCCGGTCGACCTTGCCGGCTGGATCCTCGAGGACCGGTTGCCGGTCCGCTTCCAGTTGCAACTGCACAAGGTCCTTTGGGGTAACATGCAGGGAAAGTAGTTCGCGCTTCCGGAATGTCGTCTCGACGAGGAGCTTTCCCGCATGAACACCAACCGCCGCCAGTTTTCCCGCATCGCCTTCCATGCCCACGCCGAGCTGACCACCGGCCACGGCCAGTTCGATGTCGTCGTGCTCGACCTGTCGCTGAAAGGCGGCCTCATCCGCATGCCGCTTGGCCACAAGATCCTCAAGGGCGAAAACTGCGCG
The DNA here is from genome assembly GCA_022705165.1 of Pseudomonadota bacterium. Classification (GTDB taxonomy): domain Bacteria; phylum Pseudomonadota; class Gammaproteobacteria; order Burkholderiales; family Rhodocyclaceae; genus Proximibacter. Next base: position 22,826 of record JAKJEY010000020.1, on the reverse strand, counting down.
CTGCGCGTCAGCCTCGGCGATCTGGATGCGTCCATCCGCATGCAGGGGACGGTGGCTCACGTTGAGGGGCTCTACCTCGGGCTGGCCTGTCGCAATCTCGACCTCGACAGCGCCACCCACCTGCGGCGCCTCGTCGAGTTGAACCTCGGTGATCCGTCGCTGCTCGAACGCGAACTCTCGGCCCTCGTGGCAGAGGAATAGTCAGACGCCGAGATAGCGGTGCCAGATGCCGTGATCGGCATCGAGTTCACTTGACGTTCCGCGCCAGACAACCCGGCCACGCTCGATGATGGTGTGCCGGTCGGCCAGCCGGATCAGGCGCTCGACGTACTTGTCGACGACCAGCGTGGTTTGACCCGCCTCGCGCAATCGCGCCAGGCACTGCCAGATCTCCTCGCGCACCAGCGGCGCCAGTCCCTCGGTGGCCTCATCAAGAATCAGCAGACGCGGGTTGGTCAGCAACGCACGGCCGATCGCCAGCATCTGCTGCTCGCCACCGGACAACTGGTTGCCCATGTTCTGCTGCCGCTCGGCAAGGCGGGGGAAAAGCGCGAAGACGCGTTCCAGTGTCCACGGCTCCGCCACCCTGCGGCGGTTGGCCGCGAAGGCAACGAGGTTCTCGCGCACGCTCAGATTCGGGAAAATCTGCCGCCCTTCCGGCACCAGCGCGATGCCGGCGCGGGCGACGCGGTCCGGCGTCCAGCCGGCGATATCCGCGCCGGCAAAACGGATCGTGCCACCGAGTATGCCCGCCGGGGCGGGTGACAAGCCGCAGACGGCGCGCAGCGTGCTGCTCTTGCCCATGCCATTGCGCCCGAGCAAGGTCGCAACCTCGCCCTCGGCAACGGCAAGGTCGAGTCCGAACAGCACCTGACTCTGGCCGTAGGCGAGCTGCAGGCCGGCGACTTCGAGCAGGTTCATGCCGCCTCTCCCAGGTAGGCGCGGCGAACCTCCGGGTGGGCGCGCACTTCGTCTGGAAGGCCGGTGCAAACCAGGCGGCCGCCAACGAGCACAGAAATCCGGTCTGCGAGGCGAAACACCGCGTCCATATCATGCTCGACGAGCAGGATCGTCACGTGCCGCGCCAGCTTGCCGATAAGCGCCACCATGCGCTCCGATTCCTCGGGTCCGGTACCGGCCATCGGCTCATCGAGCAGCAGCAGCTTCGGTTTCGTCGCCAGTGCCAGCACCACTTCCAGTTGCCGTTGCTCGCCATGCGCGAGGCTGCCGGCGAGCGTGCGCTCACGTCCGCCAAGGCCGACCTCGGCCAGCCAGCCGCGCGCCTCGTCGATCAGCGCCTGCTCGTCGTCGACCGGCTGCCAGAAGCGGAAGCCCGAACCCCAGTCGCGCTGCCGGCCCTTGACCGCCAGCACGACGTTGTCGAGCAGGGTCAGCCGGTTGAAGACGTTGGTGATCTGCCAGGAGCGCGCCATGCCACGCTGCACGCGGGTGTGCATCGGCAGCGCGGTAAGGTCCTCGCCGGAAAACACGATACGCCCGGCGTCCGGTCGCTGCGCACCGGAGATCTGGTGGATCAGTGTCGTCTTGCCCGCACCGTTCGGGCCGATCAGCGCGTGCACCTCGCCGGCCGCGACCGAGAACGATACCTCGGCAAGCGCCGTAACGCCGCCGAAATGGCGCGAGACACCATCGATGACGAGCAGGGACTCACTCATGCTTTTCGCCCCGCGCGAACAGGCCATGCACCCAGGCCGCAATGCCCTTCGGTGCGCGGAAAACGACCAGCAGCAGGATCAGGCCGAGCGCTGCATGCCAGTGCGTCGTGTAGTGCGCGAGCACTTCCTCGGCCAGCAGCAGCACGACCGCACCCACCGCGCCACCATAGAGCGCACCGACGCCGCCGACGATGACCATCACCAGCAAGGTACCGGACTGCGTCCACTGCAGCAGGTTCGGGCTGGCCAGCTGGCCATGGTTGGCGATCAGCGCACCGGCCAGCCCGGCCATGGCCGCACCGATGACGAAGCAGAGCAGCTTGTAGCCGAGCACCGGGTAACCCAGCCCTTCCATGCGCGATTCGTTCTCGCGGATGGCCTGCAGCACGCGACCGAAGCGCGCATGCGTGATGCGGTCGAGCAGATAGAGGCAGAGGCCGAGACTGGCCAGCGCCACCCAGTAGAAGGTCGGATCGTGCTTCAGGTCGAGCGGCCCGAAACCCGAGCGCGTTGCCAGCGACAGGCCGTCATCGCCACCCCAGGTCTTCATCGAGATGGCCAGGTAGTAGAGCATCTGCGCGAAAGCGAGCGTGATCATGATGAAGTAGACGCCGCGCGTGCGCAGGCTGACGAAGCCGATGCCGTGCGCCAGCAACACGGCGACAGCGATGGCGGCCGGCCAGGAGACGAAGGCCGAGGCGATACCCATCTCCATCAGCACCGCCACCGTGTAGGCGCCGGCGCCGAAGAAGGCGGCGTGGCCGAAGGCGACCATGCCGCCGAAGCCGACGACGAAATTGAGGCTGGTCGCCACCAGCGCGAAGATCAGCACACGCGCCGCGAACGAAATGTAGAACTCCTGCCCGAAGGCCTGCAACGCCGGCGGCAGCAGCGCCAGCAGCGTGAAAACGCCGGCGGCCAGCAGGCGGCGGCGGGTGCTCTGGCGGTAGATCGCGCTGTTCATCTCAACCGCGAGCCGGGAACAGGCCGGAGGGCTTCCAGAACAGGATCGCCGCCATCAGCACATAGATCAGGATCGCCGCCAGCGCCGGCCCGAGGTGCGCGGCCACTTCACCGGGCAGGAAGCTCCTCAGCAGCCACGGCAGCAGCGCGCGGCCGAGCGTGTCGACGACACCGACGAGCAGGCTGCCGACCAGCGCACCGCGGATCGAGCCGATGCCGCCGATGACGATGACGACGAAGGCCAGGATCAGGATGCTCTCACCCATCCCGACCTGCACCGCGAGCAACGGTCCGAGCATCGCTCCGGCCAGCGCGCAGAGCCCGGCACCGACGGCGAAAACGATGGTGAACAGCCGCTTGACGTTGATGCCGAGCGCCTCGGTCATCTCGCGGTTCGAGGCGCCGGCACGCACCCACATGCCGACGCGCGTCTTCGTCACCGCCACGTACAGCGCCAGCGCAACGAGTACGCCGACGGCGATGATCAGCAGGCGGAAGGCGGGATAGCTGAACCCGGCAATCTCCACCGGCCCCGCCAGCGCCTCGGGCGCATTCAGCATCACCGGTTGATCGCCCCAGACCATGCGCACCGCCTCGTTGGCGATCAGGATCAGCGCGAAGGTCGCCAGTACCTGCGACAGGTGGTCGCGCGTGTAGAGCCGGCGTAGCACGGCAAGTTCGAGCAGCGCGCCGACCGCCATCGTGCCGGCCACCGCCGCCAGCACGCCGATCACGAACGAGCCGCTGGCCGCTGCCGCTGCCGCCGCCAGATAGGCGCCGACCATGTACAGCGAGCCGTGCGCCAGGTTGATCATGTCCATGATGCCGAAGACGAGCGTCAGCCCGGCCGCCAGCAGGAAGAGCATGAGGCCGAACTGGAGGCCGTTGAGGGCTTGTTCGAGAAAAAGCTGGGTCATCGCACGGTCACGAGGCGCAGGAACTCAAGGCGAAGCGCTGGCGAGGCGGCAAGGTCGGCGGCGCCGAAGACAGTACTTCAGTACGGCGAGGTGCCGCCGGACGCCGCCAACGAAGCCAGCGCGAGCTGGCCCGGGCCTTACTTCATTTTGCAGGAAGCGACGTAGGCATCCGCATGATTGCTGAAGATCGTCCCCATCGTCTTGTTGGTGACACGCCCCTGCACATCCTTGCCGATCACGCGCAGCACGTAGTTCTGCACCGGATAATGGTTGGTGTTCCACTTGAAGTCGCCGCGTACCGACTTGAAGCGCTTCGCTTCCAGCGCCTTCTGCAGCGCGACCTTGTCGTCGAGCTTGCCCTTCACATCGCGCACGGCGGCATCGATCAGCAGTGCGGCATCGTAGCCCTGCGACGCGTAGAGCGACGGCAGGCGACCGTATTCCTTCTCGAAGTCGGCAACAAAGCGCTTGTTTTCGGGGTTGTCGAAATCGTGCGCCCAGTGCGAGGAATTGAACATGCCGAGCATCGGCGTGCCGACCGCCTTGATCACGTCCTCGTCGGCCGAGAAACCCGGCGCGAAGAGCTGGATGTCCTTGGAGAGGCCGGCAGCGACGAACTGCTTGACGAAGTTGATGCCCATGCCGCCCGGCAGGAAGAAGAACAGCGCATCCGGCTTCGAGGCGCGGATCTGCGCCAGTTCCGCCGCGTAGTCGAGCTGGCCGAGCTTGGTATACATCTCTTCGGCGCGGCCCTTGTAGTAGCGCTTGAAGCCGGACACCGCATCCTTGCCTCCGGGGTAGTTCGGCGTCACGATGACGACGTTGCGGAAGCCCTTGTCCTGAACGTACTTGCCCATCGCCTCGTGCAGGTTGTCGTTCTGCCACGCGACGTTGAAGAAGAAGGGGTTGCACTGCTCGCCGGCGTACTGCGACGGGCCGGCATTGGCCGAGATGTAGAAGGTCTTGTTCTCGAACACCTGCGGCCCGACGGCGAGCATGATGTTGGAGAAGACGATGCCGGTCATGAAGTCGACCTTGTCCTTCTTGAGAAACTTCTCGGTCTCGGCCTTGGCGACATCGGGCTTCTGCTGGTCGTCGGCGATGATGACCTCGGCCGGCAGGTTGCCGAGCTTGCCGTTCAGGTGTTTCATCGCCAGATTGAAGCCATCGCGGATATCGACACCCAGGCCGGCGCCGGGGCCGGACAGCGTGGACACGAAGCCGACCTTGACCTTGTCGGCACCGAAGGCGGAGGAAGCGAGCAGCAGCGAAGCGGCAAGCGTGGCGGCAACTGCGGTCAGGCGCATGGAAAATCTCCGTTGCAATGGATATCTGAAAGAAGGGAATTGTAGCGCAGGAACAAGCAGATACCGTCGCACTCAAAGGTGAAAAAAGGTATATTCGCGACCCCATGACGCAAAAAGCCGTTGTCCTTCTTTCCGGCGGACTCGATTCCGCGACGACCCTGGCCATCGCCTGTGCGGCCGGTTTCGACTGCTACTGCCTGTCCTTCGACTATGGCCAGCGGCACCGCGCCGAACTGACGGCAGCCGTGCGGGTCGCTGCCGCCCAGCGGACCGCCGCGCACCGTACGATCACACTCGACCTGGCCCAGTTCGGCGGGTCGGCGCTGACCGACACCGGCATCGCCGTGCCGGTCGATGGCGTCAAACCCGGCATCCCGGTCACCTACGTGCCGGCGCGCAACACCATCATGCTTTCGCTGGCGCTGGCGTGGGCGGAAGTGCTCGAAGCACGCGACATCTTCGTCGGCATCAACGCCGTCGATTACTCGGGCTACCCCGACTGCCGGCCGGAGTACCTCGCGGCCTTTCAGACCATGGCCAACCTCGCCACGAAAGCCGGCGTCGAGGGGCAGCAACTCGCCATCCACGCGCCGCTGATCGACCTCTCGAAAGCCTCGATCATCCGTCGCGGCAATTTTCTCGGCGTCGATTACGCGCTCACCGTGTCCTGCTACCAGGCCGACGAAGAAGGCCGCGCCTGCGGCGTCTGCGACTCCTGCCGGCTGCGCCGCGAAGGCTTCGAGGCGGCAGGCATTCCCGATCCGACCCGCTACCGCTGAACCGCCATGAGCACGACCAGCATCCTCTTCCTTGCCTTCGGCCTCGGCGCCGCCTTCGGCGCACTGAGCCAGAAGACCCATTTCTGCACCATGGGCGCCGTTGCCGACATCATCAACATGGAAGACTGGAGCCGCATGCGCATGTGGCTGCTCGCCATCGCCATCGCAATCCTCGGCAGCGCAGCCTTGCATGGCGCGGGCCTCATCGATCTCGGCAAGTCGATCTACCGGACGCCGACCCTCACCTGGCTCTCGCACCTCATTGGCGGCCTGTTTTTCGGCATCGGCATGGTGCTCGCCTCGGGCTGCGGCGCACGCACGCTGACCCGTGTCGGCGCCGGCAACCTGAAGTCGCTGGTCGTCTTCCTCGTCCTCGGCGTCACCGCCTACATGACGATGCGCGGCGTGCTCGGTGTGCTGCGCGTCAATACGCTGGATACGATTGCCATCACCCTTCCCGGCGGCCAGGACATTCCAGCCCTGCTCGCCGCGGCCGGCATGGCACCGAATACCGCGCTGGCAGTCGGTGCGCTCGCCATCGGCGGCGGCCTGCTCGCCTTCTGCTTCGCCCGGCGCGACTTCATTACCCTGGACAATCTGCTCGGCGGTCTTGCCGTCGGCATCATCGTGATCGGCGGCTGGTATGTCAGCGGCCACCTCGGCTACCTGGCCGAAGACCCGGACACCCTGCAGGAAGCCTTCCTCGCCACCAACAGCGGCCGCATGGAATCGCTGACCTTCGTCGCGCCGCAGGCCTACACCCTGGAGCTGCTGATGCTGTGGTCCGACAGCAGCCGCAAGCTGAGCTTCGGCATCGCACTGGCACTCGGCGTCATCGCCGGCTCGACCCTCTGGGCACTGCTCACGCGCCAGTTCCGCTGGGAAGGCTTCCGCGATGTCGCCGACCTCGTCCGTCACCTCGCCGGCGGCGCACTGATGGGTTTCGGTGGCGTCACCGCCATGGGCTGCACGATCGGACAGGGCATAACCGGCGTCTCGACGCTGGCACTGGGCTCCTTCATCACGCTGCTGGCGATCGTTGCAGGGGCTGCCGCCACACTGAAATACGAGTACTGGCGCCTGATGCGGGAATAGTCGCCGCATTTAAAAATACGGCGCAAGCCAGTTGATTTGACAGCAAAACGCCGCGGCGACTATAATCCGCGCTCGCGTTTTTTCTGGCGATGGGTCGTTAGCTCAGTTGGTAGAGCAGCGGACTCTTAATCCGTTGGTCGTAGGTTCGACCCCTACACGGCCTACCACGAATTCAAGCGGCTCCCAGAGATGGGAGCCGTTTCCTTTTCAGGGCTTCCTTGCAGAGCGCAGCCGGGGTTTGACCTCCCACCCGGCCTTCGTGATCATCTGCTGCGCCTGCGTACTCAACGCACCGGCCACCAGCAGGGTCTTGCCGCCACCTGCGAATTCCTTGCGCTGTACGAATGCTGCTGCATCTTTGTCCCAGATGCCGTAGTCGATACCGACAGCGGCCACCAGCCTGCCGCCGGACGTGATCCCGGCCGGTACCAGGTTGCTCATGCGGATTTCGACGAACGGCGTTTCCTTCCGGTGCGCCTCGGCCAGCATGCCCACCGATTCGAGCAGGAAACGGGCGCGCGACTCGCCTTGTGCCGCCGCCGCTGCCGTCACCACGGACTCGATGCCCTTTATTTTTCCCAGTGATTCGATACGCGCCACCAGCGCCGTCTGCAGGGTCGGCGTGAACCATTTGTTGCGCGTCAGATTGCGCGCTGTCCGCTCGGGTATCCCGAGCGCAGCCAGTTTCTCCTTGTTGCTTTTTTCGAGATCGATGGCCGGATTGTTCCAGACCGACTGGCGGGTCAGATCGTCGAACTCGTAGGTGAGCTGCCATGGCCCGACCAGCGCACCGACCGTCGCATTCACCCCGAAATTGCCGGCGAAGGTCGCCGTCGCGGCCTTGTCCAGCAGCGGACGCAGGACCGGATTGGTCGTGTATGGGTCGATGTTCAGCTTCTTTGCCCACTCCCGGCGCGCCATGTTGTAGCCCAGCGGATCGCCGATGAAGGCGGGCGGCTCCGGCTCCCCGGCCGTTGCCGGATTGGCCTGCGATGTTTCCTTGGGCGCCGATGAGGTGGCATCGCTCACCTTGTCACCGACATACTCCGTACCGGTTTTCGCAAGATAGGCGACACGGCCGAGTACCGTGCCAATGCCGCTCCCGATGTTCTCCACCGTCTTGCCGGGCTCGGAGACGGCGCTCTTTCCGAAATCCACCAGCTTCCCGCCGGAGGCAGAAAGCGCTTCCTTGAATGCATCGCTCTGCTGGACATTCTGCAGGGTCTCGATGGCGGCAAGTTCGCTGATACGCACCGCCAGCATCCGTTCGCCGAGCACCGAAAAATTCCCGAACTTCGATTCGATAACGAAGCGCGCCATGTGGCCTTCGATGATCACCGGCTCGACGACCGTGTGATAGGGCCCCTTCAGGAGTGCAGGAGCCACGACGTCCGCCCCCTGTACCTTCGGCCATGCTTCACCACCCCCGCCCGCGCCTTGCGCCCGGGCAAGCCCGAAGGGAATCATCGCGAACGAGAGGAGCAATACTGGAATCAGCGGGCGCTTCATGGGCAGTTCCTGTCAAACCGGATCTTTCGATCCCGAACGGGGCAGTCTAGCAAGGATTAATTACACGGTGCGCGACCATCGGCTTTTCAAGGCCCGCGATTGGTGGTTTCATTGCCGCATGGTCACTGCTCCAGCATCTCCCACCATCGGCAAATACCGCATCGAGGGTATCCTCGGCGAAGGCGCGATGGGGCTTGTCTATCGTGGTTACGACGCCGATCTGGCGCGCCATGTTGCCGTCAAGACGATGCGCAAGGACCGGCTCGGGGAAAACGGGCAGGAAATCCTCGCCCGCTTCCGGCGCGAGGCAGAGGCGGGCATCCGGTTGTCGCACAAGCACGTCGTGACTATCTACGATTTCGGCGAAGACGACGTGCTCGCCTACATGGCGATGGAGTTCATCGACGGCCAGTCGCTGAAGGAACTAAATGCGACGCGCGCACCGTGGCCGCTGCTCGAAGCCCTCGAGCTCGCGAACCAGCTGCTCGAAGCCCTCGATTTCTTTCACGAGCGCGGCGTCGTGCATCGCGACATCAAACCGGCGAACATCATGATCGACGGGCGCGGCACGCTCACCGTCACCGATTTCGGCATCGCCCGCACGCAGTCTTCCGAACTGACACAGGTCGGCACCATTCTCGGCACACCGTCGTACATGTCGCCGGAGCAGATCACCGGCCAGCCGGTCGACGGCCGCAGCGACCTTTTCTCGGTCGGCATCGTTCTCTACGAGATGCTCACCGGCGAAAAGCCCTTCCGTGGCGAAATGATCACGATTGCACACAACATCGTCACGCAGCCCCACCCCGATCCGTCGACACTCAAGAGCGGGCTGCCGCCAGTGATCGACGCCCTGTTCCGTCGTGCGCTAGCGAAATTCCCGGACGAGCGTTTCAGCAACGGGGCAGCCTTTCGCGAGGCCCTGCAGGAAATGCTCGTCGCCATCCTGGCCGACGAACAGGCCCCTGCCGCCACGGTAGCCCCGGCTACGCCATCCGACGTACCCAGAGAGGCGCCACCAAAGGCGCCACTGCCGGCCACCGAGACGCCCGCCCAAATGCGGAGCGACGCAGGCGCCAGCGCGGGCAATCGCAAGACATTCACGCGTTGCCCGAAATGCGCGACCCGATTCGATCCTCCACGTCCGTGGAATGCCGTCTGCTCCGGCTGTGGCAGCGCACTGTTCGAGGCTGCCGAGGCAAAGCGCACCACCGCGGCCCCCGTAAAAGGCAGCGGTCGGCCGCCGTCAAAGGGCGGCCTGCCGTGGCTAGGTATCGGCCTGGCGATCACCGCGATCGCGCTGCTGGTAATTCTGTTCAAGCTGTTGCGCTGACGACAGAATGAAAACGGCCTCCGCAGGGGAGGCCGTCTCGGGCGGAGTAACAGTCGTTCAGGCCGCGCGGCAGCAGAAACGATCGAAGGCGTAAGGCTGCGCGATCAGGTTGATCAGCTCGGCCAGGGAGATCGGCGCCTCACCCTGCACGACATCGTCGATCAGCGCTTCCAGGTGTTCCAGTCGTTCGAGGTGAGCGGGCATTTGGCTATCCGGCATTCTTGTTCATTGCGTATGGTTCCTTCTACGGCCGCAGGCGCCGAAACTTGAGCAGCGCTCGCGTAGAATGTGGGCATGCATGAGATAGAAGCCTGGCGGCACCCGCACGTATTCGACAGTGGCAACCCCGCGGCGGAGCGCGGCGCTCGCCTAGTCCTCTGGATTACGCTGGCGATGATGGTCGGCGAGATCGTCGCCGGTGTCGCTTTCAACTCGATGGCGCTGCTGGCCGACGGCTGGCATATGGGCACGCACGCCTTCGCGATCGGCCTCTCGGCCTTCGCCTATGCCATGGCGCGCCGCTTCGCGAACGATGGCCGCTTCGCCTTCGGCACCTGGAAGATCGAGATCCTGGCGAGTTTCACGAGCGCATTGTTCCTGCTCGTCGTCGCGGCAGCCATGGTCTGGGAGTCCATCGACCACTTGCTGGTCCCGCAGCAGATCCGCTTCCACGAAGCGATGCTGGTGGCGGTGCTAGGCCTTGCGGTCAATCTCGTCTGTGCCTGGATTCTCGGCAGTGCCCACCACCACCATCATCACCACGATCACGGCCATGAAGGCCACGATCACCATCACGGCGAAGACCTCAACCTGAAATCAGCCTACGTACACGTGCTGGCCGACGCTGCGACCTCGATTCTCGCCATCGCGGCACTGGCCGGTGGCGCGTGGTTCGGCTGGAACTGGCTGGACCCGGTGATGGGGATCGTCGGCGCGATGCTCGTCGCCCTCTGGGCCTGGGGGCTGGCGCGCGACGCCGGGCGCGTACTGCTGGACTGCGAGATGGATCACCCCGTCGTCGCGGAGGTGCGCGAAGTGATCGAAGCGCATCCGGAATGGGTCATCACGACGCGCATCGCCGACCTTCACGTGTGGCGCGTCGGCAAGGGATGCTTTGCGGTGATTCTCGGGCTGGTGACGCACGATCCCGAGCTCGCCGCAGAGGATGTGCGGCGAGAACTCGCCCGGCACGAGGAACTCGTGCACATCTCGGTGGAAATCAACTACTGCAGCTGCGACGCACCGGCGCAGCCGGCAACGCCGGTCTGACGCAGGTCTAGCGGGGACGGCGAGCCGCCATCGGGGCGCGGCCCTCGATATGGCGGAAGGTGATGCGGCCCTTCGACAGGTCGTAGGGCGACAACTCCATCGTCACCTTGTCGCCGGCCAGGATCCGGATGTGGTGCTTGCGCATCTTGCCGGCGGTATAAGCCACCAGTTGATGGCCGTTCTCGAGCAGTACGCGGAAGCGGGAATCCGGCAGGACTTCCTCGACGACGCCGTTCATTTCAATCAGTTCTTCCTTGGCCATGACTGGCTCTCCTGGGCAATAAAACACGACATACCCCGCGCGAACGCGGGCCGGGATGGTCAAGGAGGCTGGAGATGCAGGGAGAAGGGGGTGCACGGGGCACGCCGCCGAACCGGACAGCAACGACACTGCTTGAAGACCGCAGGGGGCGAACTATGCGCTTTTATTGCGCCGGACGCAAACGGCAGCCGGATTCAACGGGGCAGCAAACCGGTTCAACGCGGGCGCCAATCCCATGGCGGAGTCGGGTTTTTCGCGGCCCAGAGCCCGATTCGGCGCACCTTGGCCTCGAATTCGGCATGCTCGTACTGACCGAAGGCCTGTGCCGGCTGGCCGAGCGAGCGCCGGTCATGCCAGGCCATGCCACGCGTGATCTGGGCGTGGCCCAGATCGAGCGTCTTCGGACAATCCTCGCTGCGGCACGGAATCTCCTGTGGCGTCACCCAGACCGTCGCCCGCAGCAAGCCCGGCGGCCCGCTGACCGTCTCAAGTCGCACTGCACGCTGGGCAGCCAGCGCATTCAGGCTGGCGCGCGCAGCTTCACCATGTTCCTGCAGCCGGTCCGGCGCATCGACCCACGCAAGCCGGACCAGGGAGGGTCCGCGCTGCGCAAGCTCAACCCGGAGGGTATCGCCGTCGATGATTTCGCTGACCCGCCCGTGGAGTGTTTCCGCTGCCGCAACGCCCGCGAGCGAGACGAGGACGGCAAACATCAGCGGACGGATCATGATTCCGGCTTCTGCGCCGGGGCCGCATACCAGTTTTCCGGCGGCACCAGCTTGGCGTCGGCAGGATCGGCCATGTAGTGCGGCGACATGATCTGCACACCGTGCTCGTTGAAGACATCCTGAATGTTCGCATGCAGCATGCTCATGACTTCGGCACGTGGTCGCGGCTGCTCGGGAACAGCCTGCGCGACAAGGCGATACTCCGGGTAGTAGTCAGAGAGTGCCGTCTGGAAGACATGTGGCGAGGGACTGGCGAGAATACCCGGCGTCCGCCTCGCCGCTTCGACGAGCATCGCCTGCACCTGCCGCCATGGCGTGTCATAGCCGATCGTCACCGTGGTATCCACGACAAAGCCACGGCCGCGCACGGCACGCGAGTAATTTTTCGTCACCGATCCGGTGATCATCGAGTTCGGCAAGGTCAGTTCCTCGCCGAGACCGGTCCGGATACGCGTCGTGAACATCCCCATCTCGGTGACCGTGCCTTCGTTTTCGCCGACGCGAACGTATTCACCGACACGGATGGTACGCGTGTAGGTCAGGATCAGACCGGCAGCGCCCTGACCGACGATACTCGACGCCCCCAGCGAAACCATCAGGCCGAGCAGCACCGACAGGCCCTTGAATGCCTCTGTCTGCGCGCCGGGCAGATAGGGGTAAGCCATCGCCACCGCAAACAGCCAGATCGCAATCGAGACGAGACGGCGGGTCGTCGGCGCGGTTTCCGGGGTCAACCAACTCGTCGCCGGCGCGTGGCTGCCGAGACGTTCGACGAGCCGCCCTGTCGCCCCTGCGACAAAACGGGCGATCAGAAAGATGGCCAGCGCAATACACAAACCGGGCAGCGCATCGGCAACCGCGGTCGAGAACCCGACGATCAGGCCATAAAGCGATTGATTCAGCTGCTCGCCCCACGGTCGAGTGTAGGGGAAACGGGACAATACAAAACCGGCCCATTCATAGGACAGCAACGCGACGAGCAGCCAGCGCACGATGTCGACTGCACGTTGCAGGTAGGGAAAAAGGGAGTGGGATTCGACGATCTGCGCCCCGCCGATCTTCAGTGCCGCAGCATGACGCTCTGCGATCACGAGGAGCCGGGCAGCGACCCAGCGGCGAACGCGCGCGACAACGAGCAGCAGTAGCGCAAATACCGCGGTTGCAGCAGCCGCAATGGCAGCGGCACGTACCAACAGCCCGAAATTACGCGCTTCGCTGGTCTCGGCAACCACTTGCTCGAGGAGACTCGCCGCCGTTCGGGCGGCGGCCTCGGGCGTCTGCCCAGCCAGCGCATCCGCATCGCCAGGCGTCACGATGAAAGCCAGGCGGTCACCCAGCATCACCAGCTGACCTTCGGGATTGCTGCGCACGCTGACGGAGAGATCGCCACCCCGGCGCAGTTCGGCATCGAGCGTGGCACGCGCACGGGCGGCACGCACCGCCGGCGAATTGCCTAGGAAAGGAGCACGGAACGTAACGAGCCGGCGG
>JAKJEY010000020.1:0-9490 GCA_022705165.1 Pseudomonadota bacterium | reverse complement strand
TGAAGACGACCAGATCGGCCGGGTTGTCGCTCGCGACAGCAGCAACGGGGGCGGCCTCCGCGGCGCTGGCCGGAACCGCCAGGGCCGCCATGCAGGCACACAGGAAGCAGAGCAGGATTCGGACGGCAAGGGACATCGGACGTCTCCATGGATGGCCGGATGGCGGCGCTAACGTGGCGTCATTATCGCAGCTTGCCGACATTCGAGCGCCGGGCGTCTAGGGTCTGTTCACATTCGCTCGGTGGATTGCGTTATCCCGGCATGCGAGCGGCTGCTAGGCGCGAGGCGCCGGGAATGGTCGCTCCCTTCCCAAGCCTCGCAACAACGCAGACGCCGCATGCCGGGACAACCCCTTGCGCAACCACCGAGTGAATGTGAACAGACCCTAGCAGATACGCAAACAAAAACGCCGCCAGAAGGCGGCGTTTTTGCAGCATCCGTGAAACCGGCCGATCAGGCGCCGGCTTCGATTGCCGTCAGCGCCGTCATGTTGACCAGGCGGCGCACGGTCGCCGTCGCCGTCAGCACATGCACCGGCTTCGCCGCACCGAGCAGGATCGGACCGATCGTGATGCCCTCGCCGCCCGTCATCTTGAGCAGGTTGTACGAGATGTTGGCAGCATCGAGGTTCGGCATGACCAGCACATTGGCTTCGCCTGTGAGCGGAGAATCCGGATCGCACTGCTCGCGGATCTCTTCGGAAAGCGCCGTATCACCGTGCATCTCGCCGTCGACTTCCAGTTCCGGCGCCTGCGCATGCAGGAGGCGCGTGGCTTCAGCCATCTTGCGTGCCGAAGCCGAGGCCGATGAACCGAAGTTCGAGTGCGAGAGCAGGGCCACCTTCGGCTGGATCCCGAAGCTCTTCACTTCCGCCGCAGCCAGCAGCGCGATCTCGGCGATCTCCTCGGCGCTCGGGTTCTCGTTCACATGCGTGTCGCAGATGAACAGCGCACGGCCCGGCAGCAGCAGGTGGTTCATCGCGGCCATCGTCTTCACGCCCGGCGCCTTGCCGATGATTTCCTCGACCTGGCGCAGATGGTGGCCAAAGCGCCCGGAGACGCCGGCAATCATGCCGTCGGCGTAACCCAGCTTGAGCAGCATGGCGCCGATGATGGTGTTGTCCTGGCGCAGGCGCATCTTGGCGATCTCGATGGTCACGCCGTGACGCTTCATCAGTGCGTGGTAGGCCGTCCAGCATTCCTTGTAGCGGTCATCGCGGTTCGGATTGACGACTTCGAAGTGCTTCCCGATCTGCAGCTTCGAGCCGATCTTCGTGAGGCGCATCTCGATCACGTCCGGGCGGCCGATGAGGATCGGCTGGGCGATGCGCTCTTCGAGCGCGATCTGCACGGCGCGCAGCACGCGCTCGTCCTCGCCGTCGGTGTAGATGATGCGCTTCGGCGCACCCTGCTTGGCGGCCGTGAACACGGCACGCATGCCGACGCCGGTGTGGTAGATGAATTCCTTGAGCTTTTCCTTGTAGGCCGCCATGTCGGTGATCGGCCGCGTGGCAACGCCCGATTCTTCCGCAGCCTTGGCGACGGCCGGGGCGATGGTGGTGATCAGGCGCGGATCGAAGGGCTTCGGGATCAGGTATTCCGGGCCGAAGGAGAGTTCCTGGCCGGGATAGGCCATGGCCACCTCGTCGCTCACTTCTTCCTGCGCCATGGCGGCAATGGCCTTGACGCAGGCCAGCTTCATTTCTTCGGTGATGCGCGTGGCGCCACAGTCGAGGGCGCCGCGGAAGATGAAGGGGAAGCAGAGGACGTTGTTGACCTGGTTCACGTAGTCGGAACGGCCGGTGGCAATGATCGCGTCCGGGCGCGCTTCCTTGGCCAGCTCCGGCATGATTTCCGGCGTCGGGTTCGAGAGCGCGAAGATGATCGGCTTGTCGGCCATGGTCTTGACCATCTCCGGCTTGAGCACGCCGGCGGTCGACAGGCCGAGGAAAATGTCGGCGCCGACGATGGCATCGGCCAGCGTACGGTGCGCCGTATCCTGGGCGTAGCGCGCCTTGGTGTCGTCCATCTTGGCATCGCGGCCGACCCAGATCACGCCCTTGGAGTCGCAGACGGTGACGTTCTTCTTCTGGATGCCGAGGTCGCACCACAGGTCGAGGCAGGAGATGGCGGCGGCACCGGCACCGGAACAGACGACCTTCACGTCCGCGATCTTCTTGCCGATCACCTTCAGCGCGTTGAGCATGCCGGCGGCCGAGATGATCGCCGTGCCGTGCTGGTCATCGTGGAAGACCGGGATCGACATGCGCTCCTTCAGCTTCTTCTCGATATAGAAGCACTCCGGCGCCTTGATGTCCTCGAGGTTGATGCCGCCCAGCGTCGGCTCCATCGAGGCAATGATGTCGATCAGCTTGTCGGGGTCGTTCTCGGCAAGTTCGATGTCGAAGACGTCGATGCCGGCAAACTTCTTGAACAGACAGCCCTTGCCTTCCATCACCGGCTTTGATGCCAGCGGGCCGATGTTGCCGAGGCCAAGCACCGCAGTTCCGTTGGTGACGACGCCGACGAGGTTGGCGCGCGACGTGTAAAGGCTGGCGTTGGCCGGATCCTCGACGATGGCGTCGCAGGCGTAGGCGACGCCAGGCGAATAGGCAAGCGCGAGGTCGCGCTGGTTGGTCAGGCCCTTGGTCGGGCGCACCGAAATCTTTCCGGGCGTGGGGTACTGGTGATATTCGAGTGCGGCGTCGCGCAGGTCCTTTTCCATCTTGGCCTCTTGGTTTTGTCCGGATCGCTGGGCGGGGTGCCCGCGAAAAAAGAGGTGAACTTTACTCCCGCCGGGCGGCAAAGCCAATTGCGGATTGCCGCAGCAGAAACCCGGCCAAACCCTTGTTCCGCAAAGGCTTGTGGCAAGCGGGATCGCACGATTTGTCAGTCAACCGGAGTATTGCCGGACACGATCGTCAAGCAGAAACCTGCGCAACGTCGGCACCGGGACAGGCGCGTCAGAAACGATGCGTCAGCGTCAGGCGGAAGGTGCGTGGCTCGGCCGGATGGGAATGGATGTCGTTGACCGGCGCCGGTTCGTTTCGGAGCTGCGATTCGTACCAGTAGTCGATGTCGCTGACCTTGCGGTCGAACAGGTTGAAGACGTCGAGCGCCAGCGAGGTGCGACGGTCAAAGCCATAGCCGAGGCGCAGGTTGGTCAGCGTCGTCGAGGCTGACTTGACCGAGTTGTCCTCGATCAGCGGACGCGGACCAAAATAGCGCAGGCGCAGCGCACCGAACCAGGGACCAAGTCCGTCTACTGTCGCGCCGAGGTTGGCAGTGGTCGCCACGGCGCCCGGGATGTAGTCACCGGCACCGGACGGATCGCTGCCGCGGAAGCGCGCGTGCGAGTACGACAGATCGGCGTCGAAGGACAGCCACGAACTGACTGTCCACAGGTTGTTCCATTCGATGCCCTGCCGGCGCGACGGCCGCGATGGTTCGGTGATGCCGGCATCGCCGACGAAGAGCAGTTCGGAATCGAGATCGAGGCGCCACAGCGCGACGGTCGTCTGCCAGCCGGCAGCCGGCTTGCTGCGCAGCCCGAGTTCGTAGCCGGTACTGCGCACCAGCGGATCGACGCGACGGATCGGATTGCCGTCGGCGTCGACCGTCAGTCGTGTCACCGGATCGACGGTGAGCGTGCTGCCGCGCGCGTCGTTGCTGTGGAAGCCCTTGCCCCAGTTGGCATAGACCTCGGACTGGGCTTCCCCGCCCCAGGGACCGAAGATGGCCGTGAACTTCGGACTGAGCATCTGGTCGCGGCGCTTGCCCGAATTCTCCGGCACATTGCTGTCGACGTCGAAGCGGTAATGATCGGCGCGCAGGCCGGTCTGCGTACGCAGCCAGGGCAGCCAGTAGGTCAGGTTCTGTACGTACAGCGCCAGACTCTGCTGGTCGACTTCGTCCTCGCGCGTCACCGCCGTCACACGGCGTGCCGTCGTCGAATAGAGGCCGACCGGGCGGATACGGTCACGGCGCCCGTCGGCACCAACGGTATTTTCGACCTCGAAGCGCCCCCAGCGGTCGTAGACGGTATGGCTGGCATCGAATCCGCCGGCCTGGCGACGGTCCTTCTGCTTGAACTGATCGCCGTTGTCGCAGTTGCCGGTGGCAGCGATGTCGACCGCGCAGTAGGTAAAGTTCGAATAGAGATCGAGCGCGTAGTCGAACGCCCAGACATTGGCGCGACTCTGGCCGTTCAACCCGCGCCGCGCCCAGTCCGCAGAGAGCGAATAGCGATGCGTTTCGCCACCGCTGCTCGTATCGAGGCTGCCGTAGCGCTTGATCTGACCGCTGTCGACGGCGCGCTTCGGCACCTGATCGGTCGCGGTCCATTCGGCGTGGTAGGCCATTCCGGTCACCGACCAGCCGTCGTTGCGGCTGCCCTGGCTGTAGCGCAGCACCCCGTTGAGCTTCTTGAAATTTTCGGGGACCTGCCAAGGGCCGTCGTTGTGTGACCACTCGAGCGCATAGAGCAGGTTGCCGCTGGCAAGCGCCGGCGATCCGGCGAGCAGCGCACGGCCATACTGGCCGGTACCGTAGGTCAGCGAGGCCAGCGTACCGTCCAGCTTGCGTGCGTAATCGATGTGCGCGGCGCCGGCCGACGAGAAATCCCCCTCATCCGCGTAGTACGGCCCCTTGCGGTAGCGCACGCGATCAACCAGTTCGGGGATCAGGAAGTTGAGATCGGTATAGCCCTGCCCGTGCGCGTGCGTCGGCAGGTTCACCGGCACGCCGGCCACGGTGGTGCGGAAATCGGTGCCATGGTCGAGGTTGAAACCGCGCAGGAAGTACTGGTTGGCCTTGCCGTCGCCGGAGTGTTGCGTCGCGATCATGCCCGGTACCAGCTCCAGCACCTCGGCCGGGCGCAGCAGCGGCAGCGCCTCGACGCGCTCCTTGGAGACGACGCCCTCGCTGCCGGCAGCAGCGATGCCGCTCATGTCCTCTACCCGGGCGCGCACCTCGACCGCGGTCAGCGCTTTCTCGTCACGCGCGCCCTGCATCGGGAGCGCCTCGGCCGCCAGCACGCTGCCGCTCAGCGTAGCCAAACAGTAAGACAAAAAATATTTTCTTCTCATTTGTGAAAATGGGGACAGGAGAAATGTCGTCATGGAGATCAGGTCGCGAGTTGCGGGCGCCGGACGCTGCGTACGGCGAAGAGATAGCTGCCGGCAATGATGGCGACGAGAATGAAACCGAAGGCCAGTTCCTTGCCGTCGCTCCAGGCATCGACGGCCGGCGAGAAAAACTTGGCGGCACCGAAGCCGGCCACCAGCAGGCTGACACCGGCGACGACAAGGCCCATGACGCGCGAGGCGATCTGCGCGACCTCGTCGGCGCGGCGGATCAGGCGCGAGATCCAGAGGCCGTTCACGCCATCGGTGACGAGCATGCCGAGCATGAACAGCAGCGCCAGCGTCAGCGCATGCTCCCAGCCACCGAACTGCTGCGAGGTCAGCGCGAACAGTGCCGCCTGGCTGATGGTGTCGAACGAAAAGGCGAACAGGGCGCCGACGGCAGCCACCAGCAGCGGTTTCGTCGTGCGCTGCATGCGGGAGAACAGACGCCCCTTGAGGCCCAGCGGCTGCACCACCTCGCCCGGCGCCGCCGAGAGTACGGCATGCAGGTTGATCAGACCGAGCGCGGCGAGGAAGGCGATCGAGATCCACGCGCCGAGCGTATCCATCCATTCCGGCACCTCCCACGACTGCGCCAGCGTGCTGACGGTGAGGGCGATGAGCACGACCACGGCACCGTGCCCCAGCGAGAACAGCACGCCGCAATAGCGTGCCAGCGCCGGGTTCTGGCGGGCGTTGTAGCGCGTCAGGCCATCGATCGTGGCCAGGTGGTCGGCATCGAAGCCGTGCTTCATGCCGAGGACGAAGACCAGCGAGGCGAGGGCGAACCAGTCGGTAGGCAGGGTTTCCATGGTGTTTATGAACTCCGGAGGAAATGTCTTAACAAGGATCGTGCCAGCAAACGAGGTCTTTTACATCAATAACTTGCAGAAAACCGGCGGGACAAAAACAGCGCAGACGGAAAGCAGGTTTCCATTTCTGCTTTCCACCTCATCCCGCCAGCATCGGCAGCAGCAGCGTGAACACGGCGCCGCCTTCGGGTCGGTTCGCGGCTTCCAGCCGGCCACCATGGCGTTCGACGATGCCGTAGCTGATCGACAGGCCGAGGCCGGTGCCCTGCCCGACCGGCTTGGTCGTGAAGAAGGGGTCGAAGAGGCGCGCCAGATGCTCCGGCGCGATGCCCGGGCCGTTGTCGGCCACGCTCACCACGACGACCTCCCCGGCCGCCGGGCGCGCCCGGACCTCGAGCCGCGGCTCCGGCGTTTCGGCCATGGCATCGCAGGCGTTCTGCACCAGATTCATGATCACCTGCTGCAACTGGCCGGAGGAGCCGCGCATCGGCAACTCGGCTGGCAGATCGACATCGATGTGGAATTTCGGCGGCATCGAGCGCGTCACCCAGCGTACCGAGCGCTCGATCACCTCGGTCAGGTTGAAATCCTCGTCGCCCTGGCGGTCGATGGCCGAAAAACGCTTGAGGCCGTCGACGATGTCGCGCGTACGCTCGGCCCCCTCGATCATGCCGTCGAGCAGCGGCGACATGTCCTCGAGGATGCGGTCGATGCGCAACTCCTGGCGCAGGCCTTCGAGTTCGGGCGTATGCGCGCAATCACAGGCGTTGACCGCCTCGATATAGGTATGCAGGCGCCCAGCGTAGCGCCGCAGCGCCATCACGTTACCGAGCACGAAGCTGATCGGATTGTTGAGTTCATGCGCGACACCGGCCACGAGACGACCGAGCGATGCCATCTTCTCCGACTGCACCAGCTGCTGTTGCGTGCGCTTGAGTTCCTCGTGCGTCTGCCGCAGCACGTGGTAGGCCCGGCGCAGCTCCCCGACCGGCCGACCTGTGACCACCATGCCGACCAGCTTGCCGACGCCGGACAGGCGTGGGGTGCAATTGATCGAGACCGGCATCGCCGAGCCTTCGACGGTGGACACGCTCAATTCGAGGTCATGGGTGGCACCGCGCTGCTGCGGCGAGAACAGTTCGCGCACGCGCTGCTGCGACCCTTCGTCGGCAAAGAGCGCCGCGACCGGCGTGCCCTTCAGTTCGCTCTCCTGGCGGCCGGTGAAACGCTGCAGGGCGGCATTGACCTCTTCGATGCGGCCATGGCGGTCGCAGACGACGAGCAGGTCCGACATCGACGAGAGGACGCTTTCGATGAACTGGTGCGACTCCTCGAGCGCAGCGTTCTTCTGCTCCAGCGCCACCTCGTACTGCAGCAGATCGTTGTAGACCTCGTCCATCTTGCGGATGACGTCGATCCAGACGCCCTCGCCGACACCGTCCAGCACATCGGCCGGTGCCGGCAGCTCGGCTCCGGCGAGGAGACGGCGCGAGGCGCCGCCCTCCGGCTTGCCGGAACCCGGCGGCTTAGCGGGCGGGCTTGAGGTGGACATGATGATGCGAGGCGCCATGACCGCGCGGCTTGTAGCCGTGCGCATGCCTCTGGTCGACCTCGACGGCGACGAGATTGAGCTTCCCGTGGCGGACGCCGCGCTCGGCCATCATTGCCTCGGCGAACTTGCGCACCGCCGCCGTCGGTCCGCGCAGGAACGCGGCCTCGAAGCAGTTCTCGTGATCGAGATGGGCATGCATCGTCGCCACCGTCAGATCGTGATGATCGTGCTGGATCGCCGTCAGGCGCTCGGCCAGTTCGCGCTCGTGGTGGTTGTAGACGTAGGAGAGGTTGGCCACGCAGTGCGGTGCCTCATCCTGCTTCAGCCGCCAGGCTTCGAGCTGGGCGCGGATGATGTCGCGCACGGCTTCCGAACGGTTGCCGTAGCCGCGCTCGGCGATCAGCGCGTCGAATTCCTTGGCCAGTTCGCCATCGAGGGAGATCGTGAATCGTTCCATGAAGAAATCCTAGTCGCTCGCTCGAGTCGTCGCAATCGTCAGCGCAGCAGTCCGAATCCGCGCAGCGCAGTGGCAATGCCTTCAGCCATTTTCCGGTAGCCGGCGGCATTGGGATGAATCTGGTCGGCGCACAATTCCGGCTTGCTCAGGATGTCCGAGAACACGTCGGCAATGACCGGCACCTGCTCGTCCCTGCCGATTTCGGCATAGAGCGCCGCATCGTCCGGGCGCCGGGTCAGCGCACCGAGCAGCGACAGCTCGGGCACGGCGACCAGGACCACCTGGACCCCGGCCACCTTCGTCTGACGGACGATCGAGCGCACATCCTCCTTGACCACGGCAGCCGGTCGCCGGCGCAGGAAATCGTTGCCACCGATCTCGACGATCACCAGTGCCGGCTTGTGCGCCGCAAGCAGCTCGCGGATGCGTGCCTTGCCCGCGTCCGCCGTGTCGCCCGGGACGCCGGCATTGACGACACGCCAGCCGGTCGCGGCAGCGAGCAGCGTCGGCCAGTCTTCGCCCGGACCGGCACCGGTACCGTAGGTGACGCTGTCGCCGAAGGCGAGCACGGTAGTCCCGGCGGGCAGCGCAGCCAGCCGGGACTTCTTGCCACAGGCCGCGAACAGCGGCGATAGCGCCAGGAACTGCAGCAGGCGACGACGGCGGGAGAAAAGGAGTGACATCTCAGGTCCTCAATGCACCGTGCACACCATGCACGGATCGAAGGAGCGGACAACGTGCTGCACGAGCAGCGGCGAGGTGTCGCCGGCAGCCACCGGCAAGCCGGCCAGCGCCTGTTCGAGCGCGCCAGGCTGGCCGGCAGCATCACGCGGCGAGAAATTCCAGGTCGTCGGCGCAATGATCTGGTAAGCAGCGATCTTGCCGCGCTCGATGGAAAGCCAGTGACCGAGTGCACCGCGCGCCGCTTCGACAAGGCCGACGCCGGTGGCTTCGTCCGGCGCCGTCCATTGTGCGCAGAAGGGCTCGCCCGGCACGATCGCCGCCAGCCAGCGCTCCATCTGCGGCAGCAGGCGGGCGATCTCGAGGAAGCGGGCGACGATGCGCGCGCTGACGTTCGCGCCGCCTGCAATCATGTCCTGCGCCAGCGGATGCCCGGCCAGCACCTGCCGCGCCAGCGCGCCGGTCTCGACGACACGGCCGTCGTAGCGCGGCGCCTTGCACCAGGTGTAGGCCTCATCCTTGCCGTCGGGCATCGGCCGCGTTTCACCGCGCGCCGGCGGCAAGGCGTCATCGCCGGCCAGCCAGGCGTGGCTGACGTCTTCCGTGATCGCCGACGGATCGAGGGCCGCGCGCTTTCCGCTACGGCCATCGAAGACACCCGCCGGGAAACAGGCTGCCTCAGTGTCCGGATAGGCGCCGACGGCCAGGAAAACATCGCTGGCACGACCGATGCGATGCAGGTCTAGTGCTGCCGCTGCACGCAGGAAGGTCGCGAAGTCACCACCGCGCAACTCGGCCCAGGCCATCAGCACCGACCATGAGGAGAGCCCGGCAACATTCTCGAGCGCATCCGCGAACACCGC
>JAKJEY010000209.1 GCA_022705165.1 Pseudomonadota bacterium | reverse complement strand
CCCCGCCAGCCCCTTGCCCTCCGGGTTGCCCCGGCATGGGCGCGTCTGCGTTGTTGCAAGGCTTGCGAAGGGAACGACCATTCGCGGCGCCTTGCGCCTAGCATCCGCACCCATGCCGGGGTAACGCAATCCACCGTTTGTATGTGAACAGACCCTAGGTGTGCTCGTGCAGCCAGTTGCCGATGTCGTCGGCGCCCATCGGCCGTGCGAAGAGGTAGCCCTGAGCCTCGTGGCAGCCGAGGCTGGATAGCAGCTGCACCTGCGCATCGTCCTCTACTCCCTCGGCGATGATGGTCATGTCGAGCTTGTGCCCGAGGCCGATGATCATTTCGGTGATGCGCGAACCTTCCTCGCCGTTGCCGATGTTGGTGACGAAGGAACGGTCGATCTTGAGGCGATCGAGCGGCAGCCGGTCGAGATAGGAGAGGGACGAGAAGCCGGTGCCGAAGTCATCGATCGCGATCGTCGTACCCAGCGCCTTGAGCGCATGCAGCTTTTCCTCGACCTCCGTGGCGTTGGTCATGGCTACCGATTCGGTGATTTCGAGTTCAACCAGTTGCGGCGGCACGCCGGTCTCGCGCAAGGCCTGGGCGACGTTCTCGATGAAATCCTCTGCCTGGAACTGCACTACCGAGACGTTGACGGCCATGCGCAGGTCGCTCCAGCCGGCATCGAGCAGTCGACGCAGGGTGCGCAGGGCAGAGCGCATCACCCAGCGCCCCATGCCGTTGATCAGGCCCGATTGCTCGGCGAGAGGAATGAACCGGTCGGGCGGGATGAAGTCACCCTTGTCGTCGCGCCAGCGCATGAGTGCTTCGAATCCAAGCGGCTTGCGGGTGCGGATGTCGACCTGGGGCTGGTAGGCGACGAACAGGCGTTCGTGCTGGAACGCGGCATAGAGGCTATGCAGCAGATGCGTGCGTTCCCGCGTTTCCTGGCCGATCTCCTGTGTATAGACGGCATCGCGTCCGGGGCCGCCGGTGCGTGCCAGCTTGACGGCGAGACTGGCGTTCTTGATCGCGTCGTTGCCGCTGGTGACATCGGCGAGATGCGCGAAGCCCATGCTGATCGAGAGCTGGTGGCGAACCTCGTTGTCGATGTTCAATGGCTCGGCGAACAGGGGGCGCAGTTTTTCGGGGCGAACGGCCCACGAAAGACCGAGTACGCCGAACGTGTCGCCGGACGTGCGGGCGATGCGGCAGCTTTCCCCCAACTCGTCATCAAGGCGCTCGGCAATGCCGCGCAGCACCGCGTCGCCATAACCGTGGCCGAAAGCCTCGTTCGTTTCGGCAAACTGGTCGATGTCGATCAGTCCGACGGTGTAGCCGGCGGTCGTGCCGGTGCGGATATGCTGATCGATGGCTTCGATGAAGGCCGTGCGCGTCGGCAGCTTGACGAGGCGGTCGAGGTAGGCCTGGTCGTGCAGGCGGCTGAGCAGGCGGGTATTTTCGGCACAGACGGCAATGTTCGAGCAGAACACCTGCAACAGGTGCTGGTCGATCTCGGAAAGCAGGCTCGGCGAGTCGATGAAGGCGGCGAAGTGATTGCCGCTGCGCGCCGGAAAGAACAGCACCACGGCGTCGCTCTCGATCAGGTTCATTTTCTGCTGCAGGCTGCGCTCGATCAGGCTGCGGACGCGCACGCTGTCGATCTCGTCGAGGCGGCGCTGTACGAGGCCGGCGAAGCGGCCGGCGGCGGCGACGACGACAATCTGGGGGGGCTGGCCCGCCAGCGGGCCATCGTCCGGCGGAACCTCCTGGGCACAGACGAGTCCCTCGGCGCCGACGCCAAGCAGGGCGGCGATCTGCGTAATGATGCCCGCGGCGAAAGCCTGCAGGCCGTTTTCGGCAACCAGGCGGCCACTTGCGGAGATGATCAGTTCGAGGCCGCGCCGGCTCGCGTCGAGCTTGCAGATCTGGTCGTAGGAACGGATTGCAGCGGTAATCGAGGTGTAGAGGCGCGTCCGGGTCAGCTCGTTCTTGGTCTTGTAGTCGTTGATGTCGTAGTCACGGATCGCAGAGAGCTCGGGGGCATAGCCCGGCTGGCCCGTGCGCAGGATGATGCGTGGCGTGGTCAGCCCGAGATTCCTGCGGATTTGCTGCACCAGGCGAAGGCCGGCATCCTCGCTTTCCATGACGACATCGAGGAGGATGACGGCGATGTTGTCCTCGCAGGCAAGCAGCTTTTCCGCCTCGTTGCCAGAGTACGCGTGCAGGAACTGCAGGGGGTGACCGAGGATTTCCAGCCCTTGCAAGGCGAAGGTCGTGGCCTGATGGACATCCTCATCATCGTCGACGATGAGGATC
>JAKJEY010000208.1 GCA_022705165.1 Pseudomonadota bacterium | reverse complement strand
CGCTGCCGGCCGTGCCGCCCCCGCCGCCGGAAATCGTGCCGTTCGACGATGCGCTCGAGCCGCAGGTGACGATCCGCAAGCGCGAAGGCGATACCGTCGAGGAATTCCGGCGCGACGGCCGTCTCTACATGATCAAGGTAACGCCACCGCACGGCGTGCCGTATTACCTCGTCGATACCGAGGGCGACGGCAACTTCAACCGCATGGAATCGCTGGACAACAACAAGGTCCGCGTTCCGATGTGGATCATCAAGACCTTCTGATCCGGATTGCACGCCGGCCGGTCTGACCACCGGCCGCAGCTTTCGCGCCACCTTCCCTGCCGTGTCCGTTTTCACCCCGGTTTCGCCCGCCCAGCTCACCGACTGGCTGCAGCGCTACGACCTCGGCACGCTCGTCGCGCTGCAGGGGATCAGCGAGGGCGTGCAGAATTCGAACTTCTTCGTCGATACGGAAGATGCGCGGCATGTCCTGACGCTGTTCGAGAAGGTCGACAGCACTCTGCTGCCCTTCTATCTGGACCTGATGGCGCATCTCGCCGGCCACGGCATCCCCTGCCCCGCGCCGCGCCCGGCACGAGACGGCAGCCTGCTCGGCACGCTCAACGGTCGCCCCGCCGCATTGTTTTCGCGCCTCTCCGGCGCTTCGGTCCTGAACCCGACGAGCGCGCACTGTGCAGTGATCGGTCGTGCCATGGCGCAGCTCCATCTTGCCGGCAGCACTTTTCCGGCACCGCCGCACCCGCGCGGCGCCGACTGGATCGCCGCCACCGCCGCCCGCGTCATGTCTATCCTGTCGGCCGGCGATGCGGCGATGCTCGCCGCCGAGCTGTCCTGCCAGCGGGATCACACCGCGACGCTGCCCGGCGGGGTTATCCATGCCGATCTCTTCCGCGACAACGTGCTGTTCACCGACGGCAGCACGCCGTGCATCGGGGGCCTGCTCGACTTCTATTTCGCCGGGCGGGGCGACTGGCTGTTCGATCTCGCGATCGTCGCCAACGACTGGTGCGGCAACGCCGATGCGACGCTCGACCGCGCACGCACGGCCGCCCTGCTTTCGGCCTATGCCGAAATACGCCCGTTCAATGCCGCAGAACATGCCGCCTGGCCGTGGCAGCTGCGTGCCGCCGCACTGCGCTTCTGGCTGTCGCGACTGGAAGATTTCCATTGCCCGCAGCCGGGCGAGGATGTCACGGTGCGCGACCCCGACGCCTATCGCCGCATCCTCGCGCAGCGCATCGCCGGTGATGAAACGACGCTATCCTTGGCGTCGCTGCTGGCCTGAGCTAGCATTCCCGCAAATCACCCGAGGACCCGCCATGGACCCGTTTCCGCTGACCCCCGCCAGTTTCTCCGGACAGGCCCGCGTTGCGCCGCCGGACGCCGCCTTCAACTGGCTGCGCCAGGGCTGGGCAGGCTTCGTCGCCAATCCCGGATTGTGGCTGGCGATGGCGGTCCTGCTGCTGGTCATCTTCCTCGGCCTGCAGATCGTGCCGCTGATCGGCACGCTGGCCGCCAACCTGATGATGCCGGTCCTCACCGCCGGCATGCTGCATGCGGTGCGACGACTCTCCGACGAGGGCAGCTTCGAGATCGGCGATCTCTTCACCGGTTTCCGCCGCAATACCGGGCCGCTGGTCATCGTCGGCGTCCTCTACATGGCCGGCTGGCTGATCATCGCGCTGGTCGTCATGATCCTGATCGGCGGCAGCATGGCCGGCGGCATCGTCTTCGGCGCAGCCGGGCAGCCGGCGATGGGTGCCGGCATCGGCTTCGGCGGCATGTTCCTCGCCGGATTGCTGACGCTATTGCTCGGCGCGCCGCTGCTGATGGCCGTCTGGTTTGCGCCGGCCCTCGTCTATTTCAACGGCCTGCCGCCGGTCGCCGCGCTCAAGGCCAGCTTCGATGCCTGCCTGAAGAACTGGCTGGTCATGACGATCTTCGGCCTGATCACGCTGGTCCTCTGCTTCTTCGCGGCACTGCCGATGGGGCTCGGCTTCCTGGTATTGCTGCCGGTACTCTACGGCGCACTCTACGCGTCCTATCGCGATATCTTCCTCGGCTGATCCGCATGCAAGCGAAGAAACTCACGGCGGGCGATGGCTGGCGCTGGTCATCCTGGCCTACTGGCTGACCATGGCCATGACCAACGTCATCCCGCTGCTCGGCCCGGTCATCGCGACGCTCGCCATCCCGGCCTTCTCGGTCAGCCTGATGAACGCCGTACGCAAGCTCGACAACGGACAGCCGCTCGAGTTGCCGATCCTTTTTTCCGGCTTCCGCAAGGAACTGAAGACGCTGATCGTGCTCGGTGGACTCTATCTCGCCA
>JAKJEY010000207.1:2022-2332 GCA_022705165.1 Pseudomonadota bacterium | reverse complement strand
TCGCTTGCACTTCCTCCCGATAGTTCCGCTGCTGTCCCTCCCGCCGCTGCCGCCGCGCCGCCGCTCGAGCCGCCGCCCGGCTATCAGGCGCCGCCGAAGACGCTGGAGCGCATTGCGCAGCGCGGCGCCATCTATATCGCGCACCGCGAGGCCTCGATTCCGTTTTCCTACACCGACAACGAAGGCAGCGTGCATGGCTATTCGTGGGAACTCTGCATGCGCATCGTCGATGCCGTGAAGGCGCGCCTGAACCAGCCGTCGATCGAGGTCGTTCCGGTCTTCGCAACGTCCAGCTCGCGCATCATGATGG
>JAKJEY010000207.1:0-2007 GCA_022705165.1 Pseudomonadota bacterium | reverse complement strand
CTACTGCGGTTCGGCGACGAACACCGAACAGCGGGCGCGCTACGCGGGTTTCAGCAACACCTACTTCGTGGCCGGAGTGAAGGGTCTGGTGCGCAAGGACTCCGGTATCCGCTCGGTAGAGGATCTGAAGGGCCGCACAGTCGTCACCACGGCCGGCACAACCTCTGACGGCTACGTCAAAGGGGCGACAGCGCGCCGCAATATCTTCGTCAACCTGCGCACGGCGCGGACGCACGGCGACGCCTTCAATGAGGTGCTGAATGGCAAGGCCGACGTCTTCGTCCTCGATGACATCCTGCTCAAGGGGCTGTTGGCGAACTCCTCGCAGGCCGATGCCTACAAGCTGGTCATCCTCGACGAATCCTTCGGTTTCGAGCCTTATGGCCTGATGTTCCGCAGGAACGATCCCGAATTCAAGCGCATCGTCGACGAGACGCTGCTGGGTCTCTACCGCAGCGGCGAGATCGAGCGGATCTATGCAAAATGGTTCCAGTCGGCGATTCCGCCGAAGGGCATCAACCTCGAAATGCCGATGAGCCCGGAGCTCAAGCAGCTGATCAAGACGCCCAATGACCGTGGTATCTGATGGGGCGCGGTGAGACAGAAGGGGGCCGCGAGCCCCCATCGACGTTGACGCGGTAGCGCACCGTCGGCGGCAAAATAAGCCGCCAGTCCAAGGTGTTAGAATTGCGCGCTTAATACAGGAACAGGCCGCACCATGCACCCGGACTATCTGGAAAAAATCCTTACTGCACAGGTTTACGATGTAGCCATCGAGTCACCGCTCGATGCGGCGCCCAATCTTTCGGCGCGTACCGGCAACCGGATTTTCCTCAAGCGCGAGGACATGCAGCCGGTGTTCTCGTTCAAGCTGCGCGGTGCCTACAACAAGATCGTCAAGCTCTCGCCGGAGAAGCTGAAGCGTGGCGTGATCTGCGCGTCGGCCGGCAATCATGCCCAGGGCGTGGCACTCTCCGCCGCGAAGATCGGCTGTCGCGCCGTGATCGTGATGCCGACGACAACGCCGCAGATCAAGATCCAGGCGGTGAAGAACCGCGGTGGCGAGGTCGTGCTCGCGGGCGAGTCGTACGACGAGGCCTATGCGCATGCGCTCGAACTCGAGAAGAAGGAAAAGCTGACCTTCGTGCACCCCTTCGACGACCCCGAGGTCATCGCGGGGCAGGGCACGATCGGCATGGAAATCCTGCGCCAGCACCCGAAGAAGATCGATGCCGTGTTCTGCTGTGTCGGCGGTGGGGGATTGATTGCCGGTGTGGCTGCCTACATCAAGCGCCTGCGGCCTGACACGAAGATCATCGGCGTCGAAGCCATGGATGCCGATGCGATGGATCGCTCGCTGAAGGCCGGCAAGCGCGTGAAGCTCGCGCAGGTGGGTCTCTTCGCCGATGGTGCCGCGGTGAAGACGGTCGGCGAGGAAACCTTCCGCCTCGCGCAGCAGTATGTCGACGAGATGGTACTGGTCGATACCGATGCCATCTGCGCTGCGATCAAGGATGTCTTCGAGGACACGCGCGCCATCCTCGAGCCGGCCGGTGCGCTGGCCGTCGCCGGCGCCAAGGAATATGCCAAGCGGCACAAGCTGAAGGACAAGACGCTGGTCGCCGTCGCCTCCGGCGCCAACGTGAATTTCGATCGCCTGCGCTTCGTCGCCGAGCGCGCCGAGATCGGCGAGCAGCGCGAGGCTGTCCTCGCGGTGACGCTGCCGGAGAAGCCCGGCAGCTACAAGAAGTTCGTTTCGCTGATCGGCTCGCGCAACATTACGGAATTCAACTACCGCTACAACGACCGCGCCGAGGCGCATGTCTACGTCGGCGTACAGGTGGCAAACCGTGCCGAGTCGCTGAAGCTGGTCGACAGCCTCGAAAAGCACGGCTATGCGACGCTCGATCTCACCGATGACGAAATGGCCAAGCTGCATATCCGCCACCTCGTCGGCGGCCATGCGCCGGGGATCGAGAACGAGATCCTCTACCGCTTCGAGTTTCC
>JAKJEY010000206.1 GCA_022705165.1 Pseudomonadota bacterium | reverse complement strand
TGGTACTGCCGTCCAAGCGTCACCTGGTCGAGCGGGTCGAGACCAATCGCAAGCTGACCATCGCTTTCGACAGTTTGAACAGCCTGCGTCGTTTCGACGATTGGAACCCGCTGGTCCTCCGTGACCCGCGCATCCAGCTAAGCTTTTCCGGGCCTGCCACCGGCGTTGGTGCGCGGATGGACTACGTGTCCAAGGAAGACAGTCTGGGCAAGGGCTCGTGGGAAATCGTCGAGAGCCTTCCGCGCGAGAAGATCACCTACAAGATCGAGAACATCCAGCGTGGCGACAACAAGCGCACCAGCTTCAGCTTCAAGCCGACCGGTCGCAACAATCGCAATGTCGAGATCACCCAGACCTACGACATCAACTACGGCTGGGATCTGCTCGGTCGCTATTCGGGCATGTATGTCGCGCGCCATGTCGGTGACGACATGAAGATGGGACTCGCCCGCCTGGTCAGCATGTTGGCCGCCGTGCCGAACGAGGACTACGCGATTTCCGGCAGCAAGCTCGCCGGCTTCAAGGTCGTCGACCGTCCTGCAGAGGACATCCTGTTCGTGAATGCCGGTAACGTCGAACGTGCCAATTCGCAGATCCAGACGTCGATCAACGGCAATAGTGAGTGGATCAAGCGCGTGATCGACGCGAATGGCCTCGAAGCAGTCGGCCCGGTGCGTATCGTCACCACCGATCTCGGGCGCGAAACCTACACCTTCGACGTGGCGCAAGTCGTTCGCAGGAAGGATGGCTCGGCACTCGGGAACATCGCCCTGCAGGGGCCGGTCAAGCTCGTCCAGAACAAGCCGGCGAAGGTCGCGACTGCTGGCTATACCGGTTACATGGCCGAACTGGAAAAGGCTCGAAACGGGCTCCGCGCCTGGGCGCTGACCGCCGGTTACGAAGTGACCGATCGTCCGTATGAAGCCTGGAAGTCCGGTGTGGCCGGTTCTTTCACCGAGAACGGCCAGTTCGACGTCTACTGGACATTGAAGTAATCCGAAGGCTCGCACAATTTGCCATCTGCGAACGCCACGATTTGTCGTGGCGTTTTTTTTTGGATCTTCACCCAACTCCGGGGAAGGCGGCCCTGATCTTGAGGAAGAAGTAGGCGTCATCGCGGTAGCCGTAGGCGGTGCGCTTGATGACCTTGATCTTGTTGTTGATGCCTGAATGTTGATTTCCACCCAGAACTGAGCCACTGACCCAGCGGATTTCCGTCCAATCTTGAGTCACCACCTATAGATTCGGCCCATAAATAGTCGGAACTATCGTTGTCTGGTGTTGTCCAATAGCGCATGGACAATGAAGACGCCCGCCGGCTCAGTCCGGCAGAACAGCACGAGCGCCGCCGCCAAGTGATCCGGGCGTACAAGCGCAAGCTCAACAAGCGGCAGATCGCGCGCGATGTCGGCCTGAGCTACTCGGCCACGTGCAAGATCATCGATCGTTACGAAGCCGAAGGCATGGCTGCGCTGGCACCACGCCAACGCGGCCGCCGCAGCGGTGACAAGCGCGTACTGAGTGCGGAACAGGAAGCGCAGATCTGCAGGACGATCTGCGACAAGCGACCCGAGCAGTTGAAGATGGAATTTGCCCTATGGAGCCGGGCGGCGGTGCGCGAGTTGATCGAGCGCGAGTTCGATGTAAGCCTGCACCTGCGCTCGGTGGGCAAGTACCTGCAGCGCTGGGGTTTCACACCGCAAAAGCCGATCAAGCGTGCGTACGAGCAATCGCCGGAGGCGGTGCGCACCTGGTTGGATGAAACCTATCCGGCCATTGCCGAGCGCGCCAAGGCCGAGCATGCTGAGATCCATTGGGGAGACGAAACGGCCCTGGTCAACACCGACGTGCGTGGCCGCAGTTACGCGCCGCGAGGTCAAACCCCGGTGGCCATGGTCGTGGGCGGAACCCGGCAGAAGCTCTCGATGATCGCCAGCGTGACCAATCAGGGCAAGGCGCGCTGGATGATCATCGATGGTGCGTTCAACCACGAAAAACTGATTGAATTCTTCGAGGCACTGGTCGCCGATGCGGGCCGCAAGGTGTTCTTGATCCTCGACAACCTGGGCGTCCATCACTGCAAGCCGGTCAAGCAATGGCTGGCCGAACACAGCGAGCAGATGGAGGTGTTTTACCTGCCCAGCTACAGCCCGGAGTTGAACCCCGAAGAGCGCCTCAATGCCGATCTCAAGCAGGTCATCGGACGTAAGGTGCCGGTGCGCACCAAGGCCAAGCTTTGGACGGCTGCCGAACAGCACATGGAAACCATCGGCAATGAGCCAGAGCGCGTCAAAGCCTACTTCCGCGACCCACGCGTCAAGTACGCCGCTTGATACTTTTTAAGGGCCTGATCAATAGTGTGCCGCATTCGCCCTCGTCGTGCCGCGCTGCAGGCGGGAGACTCGCGGGCATTGTCGCGGCACGTGTCGCCGCCAAGCTGGAGTTCATTGCGT
>JAKJEY010000205.1 GCA_022705165.1 Pseudomonadota bacterium | reverse complement strand
GGTCCGCCCCTGGCTTGACCAGCCACGGACCTGGTCGAACCTCAGGCTCTGGCTCACCTGGCCGCTGGTGGTGCTCATCTGCGGCCTGGCGATCCGTTCCAGCCTCGATCATCGGCCGGCGAATCCGGCGACCTTCGCGCTCACCAGTGATCCGATGGTCAATACGCTGGTCCTCAATTCGGCGTATTCGGTCACCTATGCCGTCTATGGCATGCGCCACGAGGCACGTTCCAGCGAGGTGTACGGCAAGATGACCGAGGCCGAGATCCTCGAGCAGGTCCGCCTTTCGCGCGAACTGCTGCAGGATCGCCGCCCGCTGCTCGGCGACCCGGAGATCCCGACGCTGGTCGACCAGCCGGCCGGCGTCAAGCGCGAGAAGCCGCTCAATCTGGTGATCATTCTCGAAGAGAGCCTCGGCGCCACTTTCGTCGAATCGCTCGGTGGCGTACCGGTGACGCCGGAAATCGAGAAACTGAAGAAGGAAGGCTGGTGGTTCGAGCAGTTGTACGCGACCGGCACGCGCTCGGTGCGCGGCATCGAGGCCGTGACCACCGGTTTCCTGCCGACCCCGGCGCAGGCCGTGGTCAAGCTGTCGCTGGCGCAGCGCAACTTCTCGACGCTGGCCGCCATCCTGGGGCGGCAGGGCTACGAATCCGAATTCATCTACGGCGGCGAGTCGCACTTCGACAACATGCGCGGCTTCTTCCTCGCCAACGGTTTCTCGCAGGTGACGGACGAGAACGACTACGTCAATCCCATCTTCAAGGCCAGCTGGGGCGTTTCCGACGAAGACCTGTTCAACAAGACGCACGAGCGCCTCGCGGAGAAGCATGCACAGGGGAAGCAGTCCTACACCCTGGTGTTCACCTCGTCCAACCACTCGCCCTTCGAATTCCCCGATGGCCGCATCGAACTCTACGAGCAGCCGAAGGGGACGGACAACAACGCCGTCAAATACACCGACTGGGCGCTCGGCCGCTTCATCGAGAAGGCGAAGCAGAGCCCGTACTGGAAGGAGACCGTCTTCCTTGTCGTGGCCGACCACGACATCCGTGTGCGCGGCGAATCGCTGGTGCCGATCGAGCGCTTCCATATTCCCGGGCTGATCCTGGGTGCGGACCTCAAGCCGCGCGCCGTGAAGACCGTGACCAGCCAGATCGACCTGCCGACGACGATGCTGTCGCTGATGGGTATCTCGGCCCGTCACCCGATGCCCGGCCGCGACCTGACGGTCGAACCGGAAGGGCTGCCGGGGCGGGCCATCATGCAGTACAACGACCATGTGGCATGGATGGAGGGCGAACGGGTCGTCGTCATGCGACCGGACAAGGCTCCCACGCACGGCCGCTATGACCCGAAACGGAAGCACCTCGACACCGTGGCTGCCCCCGAGGATGCGCCGGCGCTCGAGAAGCGGGCGCTCGCCCACTCGCTGCTGCCTGCCTGGCTCTACCGTGAGCAGCGCTACCGCCTGCCTGATACGCCTAAGAAGTAAAAAAGGCTTGATAAGTCTCGGAAAGTTGGTTTAGAATCGCCGGCTTTCCTCTTTCAAGATTACTAACGGAGCAACAACATGGCGCGAGTATGCCAAGTGACGGGCAAGGCCCCGATGGTTGGGAACAAGGTTTCCCACGCCAACAACAAGACGAAGCGCCGCTTCCTGCCGAATCTGCAGTACCGCCGCTTCTGGGTTGAAAGCGAAAACCGTTTCGTGCGTCTGCGCGTTTCCAACGCCGGTCTGCGTATCATCGACAAGAAGGGCATCGACGAGGTCCTGGTCGACCTGCGCGCCCGCGGCGAAGTCTGATAGAGAGGAATTCCAGCGATGCGTGAAAAGATCAAGCTCGAGTCGACCGCCGGTACCGGTCACTTCTACACCACCACCAAGAACAAGAAGACGATGCCCGAGAAGATGGAGATCAAGAAGTACGATCCCAAGGCCCGCAAGCACGTCGCCTACAAGGAAGTGAAGCTGAAGTAATTCGCTTCGCCTTCCCCGAGAAACCCGCCCGAGCTGCTCCGGCGGGTTTTTTGTTTTTCGCGGTGCGCATGCCGATCGCGCTCCCGCACCGGCCTGAACCAAGCGCGGGTGGCGGGGTCGTAAGGAATCAATCGTCACCGGGACGCCCGGAAAGCCATTGCCATGGAACTCAGTCAGATCACCGACGCGCTGCAGCGGGATGTCGTATCCGTCGTCTTCATGAATGTCCTCCTCCAGCAGCTGGGCCTGCCCCTGCCGGCCGTGCCGACGCTGCTGCTCGCCGGTAGCCTGCTGGTGTCAGCCGGGCAGTTGCCGATGGTGCTGGCCGCCGCCATCGTGGCTTCCGTCATTGCCGATGCCGTGTGGTATCTGGCCGGGCGTGCCTACGGCTACCGTGTGCTCTCCGGCCTCTGCAAGCTGTCGATCAACCCGGCCTCCTGCGTCAGCCAGACCGAGGCGCGCTTCCTGCAGTGGGGCGTCGGCTCGCTCGTCATCGCGAAGTTCGTGCCCGGCTTCTCGACGGTGGCGCCGCCGATTGCCGGGTCGCTACGCATGAAGCT
>JAKJEY010000204.1 GCA_022705165.1 Pseudomonadota bacterium | reverse complement strand
CCGATCGTTTCCCACTCGGGCAATGCGCGCCTCGAGTTCGTCAGCTACATGCTGGGCGAGCCGGCGTTCGATGTGACCGAATGCCAGCAGCGCGGCCTGACCTTTGCGTCGTCGCTGCGCGCCAGGGTGCGCCTGGTGATCATGGATCGCGAGGCACCGGATACGGTGAAGGAAGTCAAGGAACAGGAAGTCTATATGGGCGAAATTCCACTCATGACGACCAACGGTTCCTTCGTCATCAACGGCACCGAGCGGGTCATCGTTTCGCAGCTGCACCGCTCGCCGGGCGTCTTCTTCGAGCACGATCGCGGCAAAACCCACAGTTCGGGCAAGCTGCTGTTCTCGGCGCGCATCATTCCCTACCGTGGTTCGTGGCTTGATTTCGAATTCGATCCCAAGGATACGCTGTTCTTCCGCGTCGACCGTCGCCGCAAGATGCCGGTCACGACGCTGCTCCGGGCCATCGGCATGTCGTCGGAGGAAATCCTGGCGGGCTTCTTCGAGTTCGATACTTTCCTCCTGAGCAAGGACAAGGTCGAGTTCGCCCTGGTGCCGGAACGCCTGCGCGGCGAAGTCGCCCGTTTCGATTTCGTCGCTCCGGATGGCAAGGTCATCGTTGCCAAGGACAAGCGGATCACTGCCAAGCATATTCGGGACATCGCGGCTGCCGAGCTGAAGCAGATCGTGGTTCCGGAGGATTTCATCATTGGCCGGGTCGTTGCCACCAATGTGGTCGACAAGGAGACCGGGGAAGTCGTCGCCAATGCCAATGACGAGATCACCGAAACCCTGCTCGCCAAGTTGCGCGAGGCAGGGATTTCGACCCTCGAGACACTGTATACCAACGAACTAGACCGCGGCGCCTTTATTTCCAACACCTTGCGTGCTGACGAAACTGCCACGCGCCAGGCGGCCCGCATCGCCATCTACCGCATGATGCGCCCGGGTGAGCCGCCGACCGAAGAAGCGGTCGAGATTCTTTTCAACGGGCTGTTTTATTCCGACGAGCGCTATGACCTGTCCGGCGTCGGCCGCATGAAGTTCAATCGCCGCTTGGGGCGCACTGACGTGACCGAGCACAAGGTGCTGATCAAGGGTTTGG
This sequence comes from Pseudomonadota bacterium, assembly GCA_022705165.1. Taxonomy (GTDB): domain Bacteria; phylum Pseudomonadota; class Gammaproteobacteria; order Burkholderiales; family Rhodocyclaceae; genus Proximibacter. Next base: position 1,580 of record JAKJEY010000204.1, on the reverse strand, counting down.
CTTCCCGTGCCGAAGCTGCCCTGAAGAATCTGGCCGAAGGTTCGGGCTTCCCGCTGACGGCGATTCAGGATCTGGTGAGCCTGCTGCCGTATGGCGCGCGTTCCCTGGCCGAAAACATGATGCTGGCCGATGCCGAGGCACTGGCGGGCAAGATCAAGCCGCTGGGCGCCAACGCCGAGGTGCGCGAACAGCTGACCCTGTCGCCACGCGACATTGTCGAGGTTATCAAGATTCTTGTCGAACTCCGTAACGGTCGCGGTGAAATCGACGATATCGACCATCTCGGCAACCGTCGCGTCCGCTCGGTCGGCGAACTGGCGGAGAACCAGTTCCGCGCTGGTCTCGTCCGCGTCGAGCGTGCCGTCAAGGAGCGCCTGTCGCAAGCCGAGTCCGACAATCTGATGCCGCATGACCTGATCAATGCCAAGCCGATCAGCGCTGCGATCAAGGAATTCTTCGGGTCCAGCCAGTTGTCGCAGTTCATGGACCAGACCAACCCGCTGTCGGAAATCACCCACAAGCGGCGTGTTTCGGCCCTTGGCCCGGGCGGCCTGACTCGCGAGCGTGCCGGCTTCGAGGTGCGCGATGTGCATCCGACCCACTACGGCCGCGTCTGCCCGATCGAAACGCCGGAGGGTCCGAACATCGGCCTGATCAACTCGCTGGCCCTGTTCGCCCGCGTCAATGATTACGGCTTCATCGAAACGGCTTACCGCAAGGTGATCGATTCCCAGGTGACCGATCAGATCGAATACCTTTCGGCGATCGAGGAAGGCAACTACGTCGTCGCTCAGGCCAACGCCGCGCTCGACGAGAGCGGCCGCCTGTCGGACGATCTGGTGACCTGCCGTGAGAAGGGCGAAACGATTCTCGCCGAGCCGTCGCGTGTCCAGTACATGGACGTCGCGCCGGGCCAGATCGTTTCCGTCGCCGCCTCGCTGATCCCCTTCCTTGAGCATGACGATGCCAACCGTGCCCTGATGGGTGCCAACATGCAGCGTCAGGCCGTTCCCTGTCTGCGCCCGGAAAAGGCCCTGGTCGGCACCGGCATCGAGCGCACGGTTGCGGTCGACTCCGGTACGGCGGTCGTTGCCCGCCGCGGCGGCCTGGTCGACTACGTCGATGCCGGCCGCGTCGTGGTTCGCGTCAATGACGACGAAACCGTGGCCGGCGAAGTTGGTGTCGATATCTACAATCTGGTCAAGTACACCCGCTCCAACCAAAATACCAACATCAACCAGCGGCCGCTGCTGCGTGTTGGTGACAGGATTGCACGCGGTGACGTGGTGGCCGACGGCGCTTCGACCGACAAAGGTGAACTGGCGCTCGGCCAGAACATGCTGATCGCCTTCATGCCGTGGAATGGCTACAACTTCGAAGACTCGATCCTGATCTCCGAACGCGTCGTCGCCGAAGACCGTTACACCTCGATTCACATCGAGGAGTTGACGGTCGTCGCCCGCGATACCAAGCTCGGCCCCGAGGAAATTACCCGCGATATCGCTTCGCTGGGCGAAGTCCAGCTTTCCCGCCTGGATGACTCCGGCATCGTCTATATCGGCGCCGAAGTGCAGGCTGCC
>JAKJEY010000203.1 GCA_022705165.1 Pseudomonadota bacterium | reverse complement strand
GGCCTACGAACTGGTCGGCCCCAAGGTTTACACCCTGCGTGAACTGGTCGATTACACCAGGGAACTGACCGGCAGCACCGCCACCATCATCCCGCTGTCCGAAGGCTGGGCCTACCTGCAGGCCGGCCTGATGTGGCTGTCGCCGAAGCCGCTGATGTCGCCGGACAACCTGCGTTCGATGCAGGTCGACAGCGTCTGCGACGGCAAGTGCAAGCTGCCTGCCGACTGGCGGCCGACGGCGCTTGAGTCGATTGCGCCGACCTATCTCGGCAAGTTTGCGCCGAAGTCCAAGCTCGACGACTTCCGCTACCACGCCGGCCGCTAGGCGGCCCTGCTTCATCAGCGTTGACGCACCGCCTTGCCGCATCCTGACGCACGGTCTGCGGCAGCGCGCCGCGTTGGCACAGGGCAGCACCCGCGCCTGAACACAGGCTGTGGGTCACGCGGTGCCGATTCCGGCTGCGGGATTCCATGAAGACCTACGTCGTCGGTGGTGCCGTTCGCGATGAACTCCTGAACCTGCCGGTCCAGGACCGTGACTGGGTCGTTGTCGGCGCCACGCCCGAGGAAATGCTGGCGGCCGGGTTCCGGCCGGTCGGCAAGGATTTCCCGGTTTTCCTGCATCCGCAGACGCAGGAGGAATATGCGCTCGCCCGCACCGAGCGCAAGACAGCGCCCGGTTATGCCGGCTTCGCCTTCCATGCTGCGCCCGATGTCACGCTCGAAGAGGATCTCGCCCGTCGCGACCTCAGCATCAACGCGATCGCAAAAGCCGACGATGGCGCCCTGATCGATCCCTACGGCGGTCAGGCTGACCTCGCTGCGCGCGTCTTCCGCCATGTCGGCCCGGCCTTCGTCGAGGATCCGGTGCGCATCCTGCGCGTCGCGCGTTTCGCCGCACGCTTCACCGAATTCACCGTGGCACCGGAAACGCTGGCGCTGATGGGCGAGATGGTGGCCAGCGGCGAGGTCGACGCGCTGGTGCCGGAGCGGGTCTGGCAGGAAATCGCACGCGGTTTGATGGCGGCACAACCATCGCGCATGTTCGCGGTGCTGCGCGAATGCGGTGCCCTCAAGCGCCTGCTGCCCGAGCTTGACCGCCTGTGGGGGGTGCCGCAGCGCGCCGAATACCATCCCGAGATCGACACTGGCGTACACGTGATGATGGTCGTCGACACCGCCGCCCGTTGCGGGCACGAACTGCCGGTACGCTTCGCCGCGCTGCTGCACGATCTCGGCAAGGGCACGACGCCGAAGGAAGAATGGCCACGCCATATCGCGCACGAGGTACGCAGCGTCAAGCTCGCGGAATCGGTGTGCGCACGATTGAAGGTCCCCGCCGACTGTCGCGACCTGGCCGTGCTGGCAGCGCGCTATCACGGCGACATCCATCGTGCCGAGGAGTTGCGCCCCGATACGATCGTTCGCCTGTTCGAAAAGACCGACGCGCTGCGCCGGCCACAGCGCTTCGAGCAACTGCTGCAGGCCTGCGCTGCCGACTTCAACGGCCGCCTGGGGTGGGAAGACCGTGCCTATACGGCACCGGCACGCCTGCGTCGCGCGCTGGTCGCGGTCCAGGCCGTGCCGGCGGGTGACATCGCCAGGGGATGTGCCGATCCGGCACAGATTCCGGAACGCATTCACGCCGCCCGTGTCGAGGCGGTCAGAGCAGCCGGCTGATCGCGAAGAAAAGCAGCGAGAGCAGGATCGTTGTCGTGAAAGGAAAGAAATAGTCGCGGCCGCGCCAGCGGACTGCAATGTCACCCGGCAGGCGACGTGCCGCCGGGCCCTGGCGCAGTCGCGGCGTCAGCAGGCCGAGAAGGATGACGACGATGGCGATCGTCAGCAGCCATTTCAGCATCAGCGGCCGCGCCGCTCGGCAAGCTTCAGCAGCACCGGCGACAAGGTCTGTTCGCGCTCGCGGGCGGCGGCAAAGGCCTGCCTGGCCTCCCGGGGGCGCCCGGCCTGTTCCAGCGACAAGCCCAGCCCGACCCACCAGCGGCCCTCCTGTGGCGCCAATGCGATCGCGCGCCGATAGGCATCCGCCGCTTCGATGGGGCGCTTGAGCTCGCGCAGCACCGTACCGGCGAAACCCTGATACTCCGCATCCTTCAGTGCGTAGGGCAGGGAGCGTTCGAGGATGCGCCATGCCGCGTCCCAGTTGCGCGCTTCCGCATGGAAACGCGCCAGCCGTTTTGCCGCGGCGATGCGCGATGGGTCGCGCTCGACGACGATCTCGAGCGGGCCCGTGAGGTCGGAGAAGCCGCTTCGCGCCGCCTCGGCGCGCACGCCGTGAGCCGCGAGCCCGCAGAGGAGTCCGGCGACAGCGAAAATGCAGCGCGTCAGGAAAGCTGCTTTCATGAAGAGACTTGCCGAGGAACGGTGAAATCGCATTTAATCATGGAATCTGCGCTGGCTGCAGTCCATCCCACCTAACAGGTTCCCTTGATCACGCTCTACACATGGGCGACGCCCAATGGTCGCAAGATCTCGATCATGCTCGAGGAGTGCGGCCTGCCCTATGTCGTGAAACCGATCGACATCACCCGGGATGAACAGTTTTCCGCCCCGTTCGTCGCCATCAATCCGAATGCGAAGATCCCGGCCATCGTCGATGACGAGGTGCCGATCAGCGTCTTCGAATCCGGGGCGATCCTCGTCTATCTGGCGGAGAAGACCGGCCGTTT
>JAKJEY010000202.1 GCA_022705165.1 Pseudomonadota bacterium | reverse complement strand
CCCGGAGCTTCGCCAGATGTACCTGCGCCACCGATGCGCTGGCCACGGGGGTCGGGTCGAATTCAGCGAACACCTCGGAAGCCGGCTTGCCGTAGGCCTTCTCGATCTCGGCGAGGGCGTCGGCGGACGGGAAGGGGGGGACGCGGTCCTGCAGTTTGGCGAGTTCGTCGGCGATGTCCGGCGGCATCAGGTCGCGCCGCGTCGACAGTACCTGGCCGAACTTGACGAAGATCGGCCCGAGCGCTTCCAGGGCCTTGCGCAGGCGGACGGCACGCGGTTCGTTGAAGCTGCGCCAGAAATGCGCTGCGCGCGACAGCGCAGCCAGTCGCCCCGAGGGTTCGTGTTCGAGCACCATTTCGTCCAGCCCGTAGCGGCTGGAGACGGCAAGAATCTTTGCGAGACGGAAAAGGCGCATGAATATGCGGCGACAAGGGCCTGAAAAGCGCGAGTTTATCGCGAAACCGCACCGCGACGGCAGTGACGGCAGCACCCGTCGATCGCGCACCCTGGCGGGCCGTGCGCGGGACGCAGGGTGTCCGAGGGAACCTGTCGCCGAAGGCGGTGTCCATGAAAGGCTTCCCGAACGCGGGAAAATTCGGACAACTATTGAGGTTCCCGCGATGAATGACAGCCATTACGGCTTCGATCCGGTTATCGAGACCGGCGACGATGCGCCGCGCATGCGTGCCGATGTCGCCACGCATCAGGGCGTCGCGCATATCCAGCTGCGCGGGGATTTCACCTATCCCTCGCGTCAGTCCATTGCCTCATTGCATCGGCCGTTACTGCAGGATGATGCCGTCTGTGTCCTTCATCTCGATCTTGCCGCGGTGACCACGATCGACAATGCCGGCCTCGGCATGCTGCTGCTGATGCACGACCGGGCCCGGCAGGCCAGGAAATGGCTGGTACTCAGTAATGCGGCAGGGAGCGTTAAAGCGCTGTTCGCCATGACCGACATGTCGCGGCGCGTGCTGATGGTACCGGTGGGCGGTCGTCTGGAAGATCTCTGGCATCGCCACTAGCCGCGGTGATGCTCGACGTAGTGCTTGAGCACCATCTTCAGCATTGCCACGCGTTCGCTCCGGCCCTCTTCCTCCGCCAGCCGGATGTCGTCGCGGATCATCGCCTTGACGCGCTTCTCGCCGGTGTGCGTGTGGATCAGGTAGTTGCCCATCTCCAGTGCGATCATTTCCGGTACATGCTCGTGTTGCGCAATGGCGTCGATTTCGTCTTCGGTCAGTTCGGAGAGTTCGACACAGTCGGTCCACGTCAACATGGCAGCCTCCCTTTGTTTTAAACGCGCTACTTTCAGTAAAGCACTTTTGTGCGAGGCAGCAAGGAATACTTGCCGTTACGGCCGGATTGACACGGCAACACGCTGAATACGTGCGCGTTTCCGTAGCGGATTGGCACTGCGGAAGCGCGTATAATCGGCGCTTCCGCAATTTCAGCCCTTGCCAGCGCTTCTTCACTTCATGACCCAGGATATTCGTACCCATATCGCCGACCTCTTGCGCGTGGCACTGAAAAGTCTCGCACCGGAGGCGGCTGATACCCCTATCGTGCTCGATCGCCCCAAGCAGGCATCGCACGGCGATTTCGCCAGCAACCTGGCGCTGCAGATCGCCAAGCCGCTCAAGCGCGCGCCGCGCGATGTGGCTGCGCTGCTCGTCTCGGAACTGCCGGCTTCGCCCTGGGTGGAGAAGACGGAAATCGCCGGTCCCGGCTTCATCAATTTCACGTTGAAGGCGTCGGCCAAGCTGAAGATCGTCGGCAACGCGCTCGCCGCCGGTGCCGATTTCGGTCGTGCCGCGGTTGGCGGCAAGCGGAAGATCCAGGTCGAGTTCGTCTCCGCCAACCCGACCGGGCCGCTGCACGTCGGCCATGGCCGCGGCGCCGCCTACGGCGCCTCGCTCTCCAGCCTGCTGTCGTTTGCCGGCTGGGACGTGACCCGCGAATACTATGTGAATGACGCCGGCCGGCAGATGGATATCCTCGGCCTCTCCACCTGGCTGCGCTACCTCGAATTCTTCAACGAGCACGTTCCCTTCCCGCCGAACGGCTACCAGGGCGACTACGTGCGCGGCATGGCCAAGCAGCTGCAGCTGGCGCATCGCGACAAATATGTACGCAAGGCCACCGACATCCTGGCCGGCACCCCCGGCCTGCCGGACGCGGCGCGCGCCGACGACGAAGCCAAGAACCAGCGTGAGCTGCACCTCGATGCGCTGATCGCCAATGCCAAGACCCTGCTCGGCGAGGACTGGCCCTACGTTCATGCCCACGCGCTGAACGAGCAGCTGGCCGACTGCCGCGACGATCTGGAAGAGTTCGGCGTCCATTTCGAGGTCTGGTTCTCGGAGAAGGCGCTCTACGACACCGGCCTCGTCGCCCGCGTCGTGGAGAAACTTGAGCAGGCCGGCCACATCTACCTGCAGGACGGCGCCAAGTGGTTCCGTTCGACCGCCTTCGGCGACGAGAAGGATCGCGTCGTGCAGCGCGAGAACGGGCTATACACCTATTTCGCGTCCGACATCGCCTACCACCTGAACAAGTTCGAGCGCGGCTTCGACAAGGTCATCAACATCTGGGGTGCCGACCACCACGGCTACATCCCGCGCGTCAAGGGTGCGCTCAGCGCCTCGGGGGCCGACGCGAAGCGGCTCGACGTGACCCTGGTGCAGTTCGTCAGCCTGTTTCGCGACGGCCAGAAGGCTTCGATGTCCACCCGTTCGGGCGAGTAC
>JAKJEY010000201.1 GCA_022705165.1 Pseudomonadota bacterium | reverse complement strand
CGAGTTTTTCCGACTGCGCGATGCGCTTCATCGCCCGCCGCAGATCCTCGTTGGCGGCCGACAGCGCCGCCGTGCGTTCGCGCACCCGCTGCTCCAGTTCGTCGTTGAGCGCACGCAAGGCGCTCTCCGCGGCGGCCCGCCGTGAGATGTCCTCGATGATCGCGATGCCGCCGACCACCACGCCCTGATCGTCGAACATCGGCGCCGTACGCACGTCGACCCAGATCTCCTCGTTGCTCAGCGTCGTCCTGTAGGGACCTTCATAGTCGCCCTGGCGACCCGCCAGGGCCTCACCGAGCGCCGGCATCGGCCGCTGGTCGCGCAACTCCCTGAAGTTGAGGCCGACGATCTGGCTCGCCCGCGCGCCGGTCAAGGCCGCAAACCGGTCGTTGCAGAAGGTGATCTGCGCATTGACGTCGAAATAGACGATGCCGACTGGCGTACGTTGCAGGATCAGTGCGTAGCGCTGCTCGCTCGCCCGCAGCGCCGCGTCCGCCGCCTTGCGCTGGGAGATGTCGCGCACCGCCGCCACCAGGCGCAGTTGCCCGCGCAGTTCGGCGCGGCGCAGCGCCACCTCGACCCAGAACAGCTCGCCATTGGCGCGCCGGGCATGCCACTCGAACAGTTGCGGCCCGTCATTGAGTGCCCGCAGCAGCCATTGCCGCGCATCCTCGGCGGCGTAAGGCGCAACGTTTTCACTGAGATCGGAGAGCGTCAGCTTGTGCAGTTCGGTGCGTGCATAGCCGTACATCGCACAGAAGCGGTCATTGACGTCGAGCAGCCCCCCGTCCGGACCATGAATGAAGATGGCCTCGCTGGTGGCGTTGATCAGTTCCCGGTAGCTGCGCTCGCTCTCTGCTGCCTGCGCACGCTGCCGGCGGGCACGGACAAGCAGGACCGCAGTCATCAGGGCCAGCAGCAGCAGCGTGGCGAGCAGGCCGAGGAGCAGCATGAACTCGCGCGGATGACTGCGGTAGAGACTTTCCTGCCGGCCGAGGATGACGCCGTTCGCCGGCAGGAGTTCGGCGTCGATCCCGAAACGGCGGAGTTGTGCGTCGTTGAAGATCGGGTCGGTCGGGCCGCCGCTCATCTGGATCTGCCGCGCATCCTCGCCGCGCAGCACGCGCACCAGCGCACCGGCAGCCAGCTCGCCCTGGCGACGGCTGGCAACGACCAGTCCGCCGACGACGCCGGGGACGATCATGCTGTCCTCCTTGACCAGTACCGGCACCGACGACGCCTCCGCCCACAGGCGCGAAGCCTCCTCGTGGGTCAGCACGCGTCCTTCGCTGTCGATGTTGAAGGTGAGCAGGATGACGCCGCTGCCGGGGTCGAGGGCTGCCAGCCGCGCCTGGATGTCGCGCACCGGCTGATTGGAAAGGAACTCGAACGACAGTTCCGGAAACTGCGGCGCGAGCGTGCGCACGAAATCGGCCTGGGCAACGCCGGTACGGCTATGGTCATGCACGAAGACCACCCGCGAGAGATTCGGGCGCAGCTTGCGCAGCAATGAGACATTGGCGGCGATATCTGCGTCGTCGAAGAAACCGGTGATCGCCGGCAACGTTTCGAGCGTGCTCTGGCGCTTGCCGGCGACCCCGGAAAAGATGATCGGCAGCTTGTCGAAGAGCCCCCCCGGGCGGCGCTCGGAGAGCGCGAAGTCGAGCGCATCGTCATCCTGCGCGACGATCGCCGCGAAGCGGCGCTCACCGTGGCGGGCCGCCAGATGCGCATGAAACGCTGCGAGCATCTTCGGCGTCGGCGCGACACGCTTGCTGTCGAGGTATTCGACGAACAGTTCCGGGGCCACGCCGGCGGTGGCGAGGCCGCGCCGCAGGCCTTCCGTCTGGCCGTCGGTCCACGCCAGCCCGACATGATAGGAAGCCAGCACGAGCACCTGTGGCCGCGTACTGCCCAGGGCAGCACCCGACAGGAACGCCATCGCGAGCGACAGAACGGCCCACAGGCGCCTCCCCGACGACATCCCTCCCACTGCGCCCTCCTCAGTCTCCCCTGGTAGGTGCAGGATAATCGAAGCGCCCCCTGCCGCGTCAAGAAAGCGTTATGAAAGAGGGGGTTGAGCTCGACAAAACCGCTATAATCGCCGGCGTTTCCGCGCGGCAGGCCTGACGTAGCGCCGCCGCCCGCTTCTTCCGACAACGTCCCTCGACATCCCGCATGAGGATCGCCGGCGCATGCTGATCTGGTTCGTAGTGATTTATCTGATGGTGTCGATCGGCATCGGTCTCTATGCCGCGACACGCGTCCACAACGCCAAGGACTTTGCCGTCGCCGGCCGCCACCTGCCGCTGCCGGTGGTCACCGCCACCGTCTTCGCCACCTGGTTCGGGGCCGAGGCCGTCTTCGGCGTCTCGGCGACCTTCGTCAAGGAAGGTCTTTCCGGCGTCGTCGCCGATCCCTTCGGCTCGTCGATGTGCCTGATCATCGCCGGCTTCTTCTTCGCCAAGAAACTCTACAAGCTCAACATCCTGACGCTGGGCGACTACTTCCGCATGCGCTACAACCGCAGCGTGGAAGTGCTCACCACGATCTGCATCGTCGCCTCCTATCTGGGCTGGGTCGCCGCGCAGATCAAGGCGCTCGGCCTCGTCTTCTCGGTCGTCACCGACGGCGGCATCAGCGAGACGGCCGGCATGATCCTCGGTGCCGCCATCGTCCTCACCTACACCACCTTCGGCGGCATGCTCTCGGTGGCCATCCTCGATTTCGTGCAGATGGGCGTGATCATGGGCGGCATGCTGTTCATCGCATACTTCATCT
>JAKJEY010000200.1 GCA_022705165.1 Pseudomonadota bacterium | reverse complement strand
CTTCCGAAATCAGCCGCAGGCCGCGCATGATGCGGGCGAGATGGGCCCGGTTACCGACCTGGATGGTGAACTGCAGCGTCGTGTAGAGCCCCGGCGTCTTCTCTTCCATGTGGATGTTCTCGATGTTCGACCCGGCATCGGCGATCGCTGCCGCCATTGCCGCCAGAACACCGCGGGCATTCTTGGCGGTAATGCGCAGGCGGGCCTCGAACAGCTTGCCCTCTGCCGGCTGCCATTCGACATCGATCCACTTCTTCGGCTCGCTGCTGCGCGATTTGCTGATCGTCGGACAATCGTGCGCGTGAACCACGAGCCCCTGCCCCTTGCGGATCGAGCCAATGATCGGGTCGCCGGGAATCGGACAGCAGCACGGCGCCAGCTGGATCGCCATGCCCTCGGTGCCGCGGATGACGACGGTCGACAACGGCAGCGGCTCTTCCGGACCAACACCATCCTTGGCAAGAAGGCGGCGGGCAACGACGGCGGCGATGCGCTTGCCGAGACCGATGTCGGTATAGATTTCCTTCATCGAGCGGTTACCGGCATCGCGCATCAGATCTTCCCAGGCGTCCGACGGCAGTTCCGCCGATTCAACGCCCAGATGATGTAGCTCCTGCTTCAGCAGGTTCTCGCCGAGCTGCGCCGACTCCTCGTGCTGCATCGTCTTCAGGAAATGGCGGATCTTGCTGCGTGCGCGCCCGGTGCGCACGTACGACAGCCAGGCCGGGTTCGGGTTGGCGTGTGCGGCAGTAATGATCTCGACCTGATCACCGTTCTTCAGTTCGGTACGCAGGGGCATCAGCTCCTGGTTGATACGCGCCGCGACACAGCGGTTCCCGATGTCAGTGTGCACCATGTAGGCGAAATCGACTGCCGTCGCCCCGCGCGGCAGTTCCATGATCTGGCCCTTCGGCGTGAATACATAGACCACGTCCGGGAACAGGTCGATCTTGACGTGCTCGAGGAATTCCGCGGAATCCCGCGTGCCGCTCTGCAGCTCGAGCAGCGACTGCAGCCACTTCGCGGTCTTCTTCTGCAGATCGGCGCCGCTCTGCTCGGCATCCTTGTACAGCCAGTGCGAGGCGACGCCTTCCTGGGCGACGTGATGCATTTCCTCGGTGCGGATCTGCACCTCGATCGGCGTGCCGAAGGGGCCGATCAGCGTCGTGTGCAGCGACTGGTAGCCATTGACCTTGGGGATCGCGATGTAATCCTTGAACTTGCCGGGCACGGGCTTGTAGAGCGCATGCAGGGCCCCGAGGGCGAGGTAGCAGGTGGGGACATCCTTGACGACGACGCGGAAGCCGTAGATGTCGAGCACCTGCGAGAAGGAAAGGCGCTTCTCCTCCATCTTGCGGTAGATCGAGTAAAGGCTCTTCTCGCGGCCGAAGACCTGGGCGCGGATACCGGCCTCGATCATCTTGCCATTGACGTTGTCGAGGATGCGCGACAGCAGCTCACGGCGATTGCCGCGCGCCGCATTGAGCGCCCGGGCGATGACCTTCGCCCGCAGGGGATGGATCAGTTCGAACGAGAGGTCCTGCAGCTGGCGGAACAGCTTGTTGAGACCCAGCCGGTTGGCGATCGGCGCATAGATCTCGAGGGTTTCCGTGGCGATGCGCCGGCGCTTGTCTGCACGTACGTGCGACATCGTCTGCAGGTTGTGCATGCGGTCGGCAAGCTTGATCAGTACGACGCGCAGGTCGCGCGCCATCGCCATCAGCATCTTGCGGAAGTTTTCGGCCTGCGCTTCCTGGTGCGACTGGAACTCGATCTTGTCGAGCTTGGACAGACCATCGACCAGCTCGGCCACATGCTTGCCGAAACGCTGGGCGATCTGCGCCTTGGTGACGGCGGTGTCCTCCATCACGTCGTGCAGCAGCGCGGCGACCACCGCCTGCACATCCATCTGCCACTCGGCGAGCGCGCCGGCGACAGCCAGCGGATGCGTGATGTAGGGTTCCCCGGAGTAGCGCGTCTGGCCAGCGTGAGCGGCCTCGGCAAAGGCGTACGCGTCGCGTACGAGCGCTACTTCGTCAGGTTTTAGGTAACTGAGGCTGTCGATGAAGACCCGGAATGCCGGGTCTTCATGCGGGGCGGAACGACGTCCGGGCGGGGCGGCGGTTTCGGCGTCCATTCGCGTACACCTTGCCTTCCGCCGGGGTCACGATCAGGCCTGACCGCGATTGAGGACTTCCAGACCGACCTTGCCGGAACCGATTTCGCGCAGGGCGATGACGGTCGGCTTGTCCTTCTCGGTCTCGACCAGCGGCGTTGCACCGGAGGCCAGCTGGCGAGCGCGGTAGGTCGCAGCCAGCGTCATCTGGAAGCGGTTGGGGATACGTTTGAGGCAGTCGTCTACGGTTACTCGGGCCATGATGCGGATACCTATGATTCAGAACAGCGAATTGAACAATGCGGCGTGGCGGCTGCGCTGATCCTCCAGATGGAGACGGGAAGCGCGGGCCACCGAAAGCAGGTCGGAAAGCGCCTGCTGCAGCTCGTCATTGATAATAACATAATCAAATTCAGAGACATGCCGCATTTCCTCTTGCGCCGCAGCAAGACGGCGCGCGATCACCTCGGCGCTGTCGGTACCGCGGCCGGTCAGGCGGCGTTCGAGCTCCGCCATCGATGGTGGCAGGATGAAGACCCCGATCGCCGCCGGAAACAGCTTGCGGACCTGTTGCGCACCCTGCCAGTCGATTTCCAGCAGCACATCACGCCCGGCCGCCATCTCGCGCTCGATCCAGACCCGCGAAGTGCCATAGCAGTTGCCATGCACCTCGGCCCATTCGGCAAAATGGCCGTGTTCACGCAAGGTGTGAAAGGCTTCGTGGGTCACAAAATGGTAATCCTTGCCGTCTACCTCGCCAGGCCGAGGCGAGCGGGTGGTTACCGAGACC
>JAKJEY010000001.1:99537-99813 GCA_022705165.1 Pseudomonadota bacterium | reverse complement strand
CGGAACACATGGCACCGGATTGCGAGACGAGGGCGAGGTTGCCCGCGTTGGCGGTGACTTTCGCGAAGGTCGCGTTGAGGCCCAGCGTCGGGCGGATGAGACCGAGGCAGTTGGGGCCGAGCACACGCACGTTGTAGCTGCGGGCGATTTCGAGCATCTTGCGCTCGAGCGCGGCGCCGGAGTGCCCGGCTTCTGCAAAGCCGGCGGTGATGACGATGACGTTCTTGATGCCGCTGCGGCCGCACTGTTCGACGATCGCCGGAACGGTCTGCGGTC
>JAKJEY010000001.1:81199-99527 GCA_022705165.1 Pseudomonadota bacterium | reverse complement strand
CTGCACCCCATGGATCGTCTCGTGCTTCGGGTTGATCGCATAGAGGCGTCCCTTGTAGCCGGCATCGAGGATGTTCTTGAAGATGATGCTGCCGACCGAATTTTCGCGTTCCGAAGCGCCGATGACGGCGACGGATTTCGGTTCGAACAGGCTGGTCAGATAGTGCTGTTCAAGCATTTTGTGGCACCTTGTGGGCGTTGTTTTTAGATTCTGGCATGCAGTTTGTGCATTGCAGCAATCTAGCACAAAACGTCAATAAAATCTCGGCGTTTCCCCCTAGCCGGCGATGCGGTCGACCAGGCGGCTTTCGATGCGCAGGTTGCTGCCGCCGCTGATGGTGCGGTGAATCGGGCAGCGGTTGGCGATTTCCAGCATGCGGGCGCGCTGTTCCGGCGTCAGATCGCCGTCGAGGGCGATGTCGCGGGTGATGCGATCGACCTTCTGCCCGTCGATTTCGATCTTTTCATGGGACAGGGCGACGCCGACATGCTTCAGCGGCAGCTGTTTCAGCTCCGCGTACATGCGCAGCGTCATCGAGGTGCAGGCACCCAGCGCACTCAACAGGTAATCGAAGGGTGCCGGGCCGGCATCTTCGCCGCCCATCGTCGCCGGTTCATCGGCCAGCAGTCGATGGCGACCGGCAACGACTTCCTGCTGATAGCGGCCTTTTCCGTTCTCGGCCACCGTCACGAAATGGGGATGTTGTGCCATGAATGGGCTCCTTGCGCTTGATCGATGAATACTGGCGGCTGATCATAGCCGAATTGATGATTTCCGGAGCGATGGCGATGACAAGTCTGGACCACCTGAATGACCGACCCTCTCCCTGGGTGCAGCGCTTCGTGCCGCAGATCGCGAGGGACGGGGAAATCCTCGACCTGGCCTGCGGTCGCGGGCGGCATGCCCGCTGGTTGGCAGGCGAGGGGTGGCGGGTCGAAGCTGTCGATCGCGATTCGGCGGCACTGGCCGGCCTGGCCGGTGTTGCCGGCGTGAGGGTTCGCGTTGCCGACCTCGAGCACGGTGTGTGGCCCTATGCCGGTCGCCACTTTGCCGGCATCGTCGTCGCCAATTACCTGCATCGCCCGCTGCTGCCGCTGATCGAGGAGGCGCTGGGCGAGGGCGGGGTGCTGATCTACGAGACCTTCATGGTTGGCAACGAACGTTTTGGCCGACCGAGCAACCCGGACTTCCTGCTGCGCCCGCAGGAACTGCTGGAGGTGGCTTGCGCTGCGGGGTTGCGGGTGCTGGCCTTCGAGGAGGGCGAGGTGACGACGCCGAAACCCGCCATGGTGCAGCGTATCGCAGCGCTTCGCTGACGGTGTGTGGCAAGGAGCTTGCCGCCGGAAGCCTGATCCTGTCTCGGTGTTTTGAGCGGGGCGAGGTTATCGGGTAAAATCGTGCTTTCCCGCTGCAGAAAAATCATGACCAAATATGTGTTCGTCACCGGCGGTGTGGTGTCCTCCCTCGGGAAGGGCATTGCCGCCGCCTCGCTCGGGGCCATCCTTGAATCCCGCGGCCTGAAAGTCACCCACCTCAAGCTCGACCCCTACATCAACGTCGACCCCGGCACGATGAGTCCCTTCCAGCACGGCGAAGTGTTCGTGACGGAAGACGGCGCCGAGACCGACCTCGACCTCGGTCATTACGAGCGCTTCACCAGCGCCAAGATGAAGAAGTCGAACAACTTCACCACCGGCCAGATCTACGAATCGGTGATCAAGAAGGAGCGGCGCGGCGAGTACCTCGGCAAGACCGTTCAGGTCATCCCGCACATCACCGACGAGATCAAGAATTCGATCAAGCGCGGCGCCACCGGTGCCGACGTGGCCATCGTCGAAGTCGGCGGCACGGTCGGCGACATCGAGTCGCTGCCGTTCCTCGAGGCCATCCGCCAGATGGGCCTCGACGAAGGCCCGAATAACGCCTGCTACATGCACCTGACGCTGCTGCCGTACATTCCGACCGCCGGCGAGCTGAAGACCAAGCCGACCCAGCACTCGGTCAAGGAACTGCGCGAGATCGGCATCCAGCCCGACGTCCTGCTGTGCCGCGCCGACCGCCCGATTCCGGTCGAGGAGAAGGCGAAGATCGCGCTTTTCTGCAACGTGCAGAAGCAGGCGGTCATCGAATGTCTCGACGCCGACTCGATCTACAAGATCCCGGCCATGCTGCACGACCAGATGCTCGACGAGATCGTCTGCCACAAGCTCGGCATCCTGGCCAAGGCGGCCGACCTCAAGGTCTGGAACAAGCTGGTGCATGCGCTGACGCACCCGGAACACAAGGTCGACATCGCCTTCGTCGGCAAGTACGTCGACCTGACAGAATCGTACAAGTCGCTGACGGAAGCGCTGGTGCATGCCGGCATGCATACCCGGAGCAAGGTCAAGATCCATTACCTGGATTCGGAAGAGATCGAGCAGAAGGGTTGCGATGCGCTGAAGGACATGGATGCCGTGCTGGTGCCCGGTGGCTTCGGCAAGCGCGGCACCGAGGGCAAGATTGCGGCGATCCGCTATGCCCGCGAAAACAAGGTGCCCTACCTCGGCATCTGCCTCGGCATGCAACTGGCCGTGATCGAGTTCGCGCGCGATGTCGCCGGCCTCAAGGGCGCCAACAGCACCGAGTTCGAACCGGACAGCCCGCATCCGCTGGTCGGCCTGATTACCGAATGGCAGGATGCCTCCGGCAAGACCGAGACGCGCAGCGAAAGCTCGGACCTTGGCGGCACCATGCGCCTCGGCGCGCAGTCCTGCCCGGTCAAGGCCGGTACGCTGGCACAGAAGATCTACGGCGACACGGTCACCGAGCGTCACCGCCACCGCTACGAGGTCAACAACAACTACGTCGACCAGCTGGAAGGCGCCGGCCTCGTCGTGTCGGCGCGTACGCCGACCGAGCAGCTGTGCGAGATGGTCGAACTGCCGACCGACGTCCATCCGTGGTTCGTCGGCTGCCAGTTCCACCCGGAATTCACGTCGAATCCGCGCAGTGGCCATCCGCTCTTCATTGCCTACGTGCAGGCGGCGCTGGCCCATCAGCAAGCCCACAAGAAATGAAACTCTGCGGCTTTGACGTCGGTCTCGACCGGCCCCTGTTCCTGATCGCCGGCCCCTGCACGGCCGAGTCGCTGGAACTGTGCGTCGAGGTCGCGGGGCACATGAAGGACGTATGCCGCCGCCTTGGCGTGCCGTACATCTTCAAGGCTTCGTACGACAAGGCCAACCGCAGCTCCGGCAAGTCGGTGCGTGGCCCCGGTGTCGATGCCGGCCTCAAGCTGCTCGACGAGGTGCGTCGCCAGGTCGGCGTGCCGATCCTCACCGACGTGCATACCGAGGAAGACATTCCCGTCGTGGCCTCGGTGGTCGACGTGCTGCAGACACCGGCCTTCCTCTGCCGGCAGACCGATTTCATCCATACCGTCGCGGCCTGCGGCAAGCCGGTGAACATCAAGAAGGGACAGTTCCTGGCGCCGGGCGACATGAAGAATGTCGTCGACAAGGCGCGCGAGGTGAACAGCGGCGCCGACAACATCATGGTTTGCGAGCGCGGTGCTTCCTTCGGCTACAACAATCTGGTTTCCGACATGCGTTCGCTGGCGATCATGCGCGAGACGAACTGCCCGGTGGTCTTCGATGCCACGCACTCGGTGCAGTTGCCGGGCGGCCAGGGTACGGTGTCGGGCGGTCAGCGCGAATTCGTGCCGGTGCTGGCGCGTGCGGCGGTGGCGGTCGGCATTGCCGGGCTGTTCATGGAAACGCATCCGTGCCCGGAGAAGGCCTTCTCCGACGGCCCGAACAGCTGGCCGCTGGCACGCATGGAAAGCCTGTTGTCGACGCTGGTTGCGCTCGACCGCGCGGTCAAGTCCGCCGGTTTCGAGGAACTGAAGTAATGGCCAGGGGCTACCTGATCGCCAATGCCGCGGTCTCGGATGCCGGGGCCTACGAGGGCTACAAGAAGCTGGCTGCCGCGGCGATCGCGCAGTACGGTGGTCGCTATATGGTGCGTGGCGGCGCGATCGAGGAGCTCGAAGGGAAGTGGGCCGGCGCACCGCGCGTGGTCATCGTCGAGTTCGATTCGGTCGATCAGGCCAGGAAATTCTACGATTCGCCCGAGTACCGGGCAGCCCGCGAGGCGCGGGAGGGGGCGGCCGACATGAACATGCTGGTCGTCGAAGGTATTTGAGGTTTCAGGTTTTTATCAACTTTTTCTGGGTAAAGGAAACGCCATGAGTTCTGTTGTCGATGTCGTCGCCCGCGAGATTCTCGATTCGCGCGGCAACCCCACCGTCGAATGCGATGTGCTGCTGGAAAGCGGCGTGATGGGCCGTGCCGCGGTGCCGTCGGGCGCCTCGACCGGTTCGCGCGAAGCCATCGAGCTGCGTGACGGTGATGCCGGCCGCTACCTCGGCAAGGGCGTGCTGCAGGCCGTCGAGAACGTGAACACCGAGATCTCGGAAGCGATCATCGGCCTCGACGCACAGGAACAGGCCTTCATCGACAAGACCCTGATCGACCTCGACGGCACCGACAACAAGTCGCGCCTCGGCGCCAACGCCATGCTGGCCGTGTCGATGGCCGTGGCCAAGGCGGCTGCCGAAGAGTCCGGCCTGCCGCTGTACCGCTACTTCGGTGGCTCGGGTCCGATGCAGATGCCGGTGCCGATGATGAACATCATCAACGGCGGCGAGCACGCCAACAACAGTCTCGACATCCAGGAATTCATGATCATGCCGGTCGGCCTGCCGACCTTCCGTGAAGCCCTGCGCTGTGGCGCCGAAGTCTTCCACGCGCTGAAGAAGCTGCTCGACAAGAAGGGCTTCTCGACCGCCGTCGGTGACGAAGGCGGCTTCGCCCCGAACCTCGGCAGCCATGCCGAAGCCATCCAGCTGATCCTGCAGGCCGTCGAGCAGGCCGGCTACACGCCGGGCCAGGACGTGCTGATCGCGCTCGACTGCGCCGCCTCCGAGTTCTACAAGGACGGCAAGTACAAGCTGGCCGGCGAAGGCCTTGAGCTCACCTCGGCCCAGTTCGTCGATTACCTCGCCAACCTCGCCGACCAGTTCCCGATCGTCTCGATCGAGGACGGCATGGCCGAAGGTGACTGGGACGGCTGGAAGCTGCTGACCGACCGCCTTGGCAGCAAGGTGCAGGTCGTCGGCGACGACGTGTTCGTCACCAACACCCGCATCTTCAAGGAAGGCATCAAGAAGGGCGTCGCCAACTCGATCCTCATCAAGATCAACCAGATCGGCACCCTGACCGAGACCTTCGCCGCCATCGAGATGGCCAAGCGCGCCGGCTACACTGCCGTCATTTCGCACCGTTCGGGCGAAACCGAGGACAGCACCATTGCCGACATCGCCGTCGGCATGAACGCGCTGCAGATCAAGACCGGCTCGCTGTCGCGTTCCGACCGCATCGCCAAGTACAACCAGCTGCTGCGGATCGAGGAAGATCTCGGCGACACCGCCGGCTACCCGGGGCGCGAAGCGTTCTACAACCTGCGTTGATTTCTTCTCGCGCAGCGATGGATCTTGAGGGGTGTGCGGCCTTGACGGGCTGCCGCCCCTCTTTTCATGGGCATGGCGGCTGAACCATGCGCTGGCTGACGCTCGCCCTGATCGCGCTGCTGGTCCTCCTGCAGTACCCGCTGTGGCTCGGCAAGGGCGGCTGGCTCAAGGTCTGGGACTACGATCGCCAGCTGACGCAGCAGAAGGATGCCAACCGCAAGCTGGAAGTCCGGAACGGTGGCCTCGATGCCGAAGTGCGTGACCTCAAGCAGGGCTACGAGGCGATCGAGGAGCGTGCCCGCTTTGAGCTCGGCATGATCAAGCAGGACGAAGTATTCGTGCAGATTCCTGAAAAGGCGGGCACTGATGCCAGCAAGGTCGTGCCGGCGTCGCCAGCGCCTCCCGCCAGGAAACCCGCCCGCTAGAGAAGATTGCGGGACAAGCGCGGAGAAAGGCGGCTGCGGCCGCCTTTTTGCATGTCAGTACTCCTGCAGCATCGCGAGTTCGGAATCGGCGTGACGCAGCCGCCGTGCCATCGTCCGCGCGATGGCCAGGATGAGGGTGTTGGCCAGCTTCTTGTGCGTTTCCGCGATCTGGTTGAATTGCTCGCGCGAGAGCACATAGACCTCGGTATCCGTCTGAGCGATGGCGTCGTTACTGCGTGGCTGGGCATCGAGGAAGGCCAGTCCACCGAAGAAATCGCCGCGTCCGAAGCTGGCAACGTGGCGCGTCCGCCCGGCGCCCATCGGTGCGAAGATGAAGACGGCACCCCGCCGGATCCAGAAGATCTCGTCGCCCGGCTGGCCGCGTGCGTAGACCGTTTCACCGGATTTGTACGTCCGTGTCTCCATGCGCATCTCGAGCTCTTTAAGCGTTTCGTCCTTGCGCTTGCTGAAGAGATCCATCTCGGCCAGTTGCATCGCTGGCTCCTCGACGGCCACGAGACCGTTCTCCCGTTCGCCCAGCAGCCGCTCCTCGACCCAGGCAATGGCGTTGTCCAGGTTCGGGAACACGCGCACCACGTCGCTGTTGTCGAGCAGTCCCGTCTGCGCGAGGAATTCGCGCAGATTGCGCCCGTTCGGCAGGTTTTCACGCACGTTCGAAAGCAGCAAATGCGCGCCGCGCTCGGCGAGTACGTCGCGGATCTGGTTGAGCATGTGCGCGGCGGTGACGTCGACCGACTGCACGCGCTTCAGATCGAGGATGACGTACTGGCGTGAGCGCAGTTCCGGCTCGAGATCGCCGTACAGTTGCTGTGTCGTGCCGAAGAACAGGCTGCCCTGCAGTTCCACGATGACGGCCTGATCGCCCTTCTGCGACAGTACCAGCATCTCTGCTTCCGGACGGTGCCAGGTCGACGAGACCTGATTCACATAGACCTTGTGGCGAACGACCGATCCCCCGACCTGTTCGCGCACGAAGAGAATGATCGCCATGGCGACGCCGACCGCCGAAGCGGCGATCAGGCCGATCGTCATGGCGACGATGACGACGACGGTAACGACGGCAAAATCGAACACGGTGGCGCGCGATTCGATGAATCGCAGCGGTTCGCGGTCGATCATGCGGACGCCGATCACGATCAGCAGGCCGGCCAGCGCGGCGACCGGAATCCAGGCGATGAAATTGCCGAGGATGAGCGAAGCGAAGAGGGCGAAGAGCCCCTCGATGACGCCGCTTGCCCGGGTCTGTGCGCCGCTGGTCAGGTTGACGACGGTGGCGCCCATCGTGCCGGCACCGGGAATGCCGCCGACCGCAGAGGCCGAAACGTTGGCCATGCCCTGGGCGATCAGTTCGCGGTTGGAGTCGTGGCGGGTCCGTGTCAGCTGGTCGAGGATGACGCAGGTTTTCAGCGTATCGATGGAGAGCAGCACGGCCAGTGTCAGGGCGCTACCGAAGAGCGCGGCGATCTGCCCGACCTTCAGTTCACCGATTTCCCGCCAGCGCGTCGAGACGGAGACGAAATAGGCCTGCGGCGCGATGTCGATCGGACCGACGACGAGCACGTTGTCGCTAAGGGTGCGCAGATCAACGTCGTTGATGGCGAGCACGAGATAGGTCAGCAGCCCGGCCAGTACGCCGAGGATCGTGCTTGGCACCTTCTGCGTGATGCGTGGCGCGAGCAGCGCGACGCAGACGGTGGCACAGCCCACCGTGACGGCGCGCCAGTCCCACTCCTGTGGCGAAACGATGATGTCCCACCACTGAGCGTCGGGCGCGGCACCGACGAAGCGCGGAATCTGGCTGCCGATGATGATCAGGCCGACGGCCGAGAGATAACCGCTGACGACGGGATAGGGAATGTAGCGGATCAGGCGCCCGATGCCGACAAAACCGAGCAGGATCTGGATGAGGCCGGCGATGACCCCGAGCATGATCATCAGCAGCACGATCACCGACGAGGCGACGCCCTGACGGACGAGTTCGATCGCGAAGGCTGCCAGCACGGCTGCCGCCGGGGCACACGGCGCGCTGATCAGGCGGTCGGTGCCACCCAGGGTCGCCGCGACGAGACCGATCACGGTTGCACCGACGATGCCGGCAATGGCGCCGTAGGCCGCATAGGTCGGGCCGATGGCCGAATAGACGGTGACGCCGAAGGCAATCGAGGCCGGCAGCACGACCAGCATCGCCGCCAGTCCGCCCCAGAAATCCCCGGGGGCCTGCCTGCCGTTCAGCAAGCCGAATCCTGCGCCTGCGCGCTTCGTCTCCTCTGCCATCTCCGCCTCTTCAGTTTTGCATGTTGGCGCGTTCCGGAACGTCCCGGACCATTCTGCGCCGAAGGGGGCGGCTTGGCAAAGGTTCAGCGCTTCCTTTCAAGCCACTTCAACAGCGTCGCGAAGAAGCTCTCCGGGTCGATCGGCTTGCCGATGAAATCGTCCATGCCGGCGTCGAAGCAGCGTGCCTTGTCTTCAGCGAAGGCGTTTGCCGTCATCGCGATGATCGTCTGTGCTGCGCCCGTGGGCAAGGCGCGGATGCGACGGGTGGCTTCGAGGCCATCCATGCGCGGCATCTGCATGTCCATCAGCACGAGATCGTAGCTGCGGGCGCTGACGGCTGCGACGGCCTGCTCGCCATCCTCGGCGATATCGATGTCGAGTCCGACATCCTTGAGCAGTTCGAGCGCCACTTCGCGGTTGACCGGCTCATCCTCGACCAGCAGAACGCGCTTGCCGCGATGCTCGAGGAGGATCCGGTCTTCGGCCTTGCCCTGCGGTGCGGCGGGTGAAGCCGCTGTTCCCCCGTGGCGGTGCAATCGCGCCGTGAACCAGAAGGTGCTGCCCGTGCCGGGCGTGCTGACGACGCCCGAGTCGCCGCCCATCAACTCCGCCAGGCGGCGGGTGATCGCCAGCCCCAGGCCAGTCCCCCCGTGCCTTCGGGTGGTCGAATTGTCTGCCTGCTCGAAGGCACTGAACAGGCGGGCCTGGGTTTCGCTGTCGATGCCCGGCCCGGTGTCGGTCACTTCGAAACGGACAAGCGCGCTGCGTTCATCGACCTGAAGGCTGAAAATGCGCAGCGTGATTTGCCCCTGCAGCGTGAACTTGAGTGCGTTGCTCGCGTAATTGAGCAGCGACTGGCTGAGGCGTGTCGGATCGCCCTGCAGACGATCGGGTAGCGGGCCGATGTCCATCAGCAGCTGAAGGCCTTTGGCCTGTGCCCGCTCTTGCAGCATCGATACGACGTTGGCAGCGATCGCCCGCAGGTCGACATCAGTCTGCTCCAGTCCGAGCTTGCCGGCCTCGATTTTCGAGAGGTCGAGAATGTCATTGATAATCGACAGCAGATGCTGGCCGGCATGGCCGATCTTCTCGAGGCGTTCTGCCTGCGTTGGCGACACGCCTTCGCGCTTAAGCAGATGGGTCAGGCCGGTAATCGCATTCAGCGGCGTCCGGATCTCGTGGCTCATGTTGGCGAGGAAGGCGCTCTTCGCGCGGTTGGCACCTTCCGCCACTTCCTTGGCTTCCGCCAGTTCCCGGGTGCGCTGCTGGACCAGTTCTTCCAGATGATTGCGGTAACGGTAAAGTTCCTCGAGTGTCCGCTTCCGTTCGGTGGTGTCGCGCACGCTGCACTGGATCAGCGGACGACCATCGATCTCCATCGCGCTGAGCGTGACCTCCGCCATGAGGACCTCGTTGTTGTCGAGACGACGATAGGCCCATTCGAAATTGCAGCTTCCCTTCGCGAACGCTTCCTCGAGGTGACGTCGGGCGGCCTCCAGCGTATCCGTACCGTCGGGTTGGCGTGGCGGCGCAACGTCGGTCGATTGCAGTCCGATCAGGCGCTCTCGGCTACCGGCACCATAGAGGCGCACCGCCGCCGGGTTGCAGTCGACGCATCTGCCGGCGTCGAGGACGATCACTGCATCGGCGGTGTACTCGAACAGCGTCCGGAAGCGTGTCTCCGATTTCCGGAGGTCGGCGGTGCGCTTTTCGACGCGGTCGGCCAGTGCTGCGTTGACCTCGCGCAACTGCGCATCGGCAAGCCGCCAGCGCCGGCTGAAACGCAGTGCCAGCGCCAGTCCGAGCAATGCCGGCAGCAGCAGGAGCAGTGCGACGACAAGTGTCAGGCGCGTGACCTGCGGCTCCACCTCGTCACGCAGGTGCGCCATGTCGCGGAAGAGGAAGATGCGCCAGCCGGTTTCCAGTGCCGTATCGAACGCCAGCCACTCGGCCCCCTTGAGATCCTTGGTACGCAGCACCTCGACGCCATGCGTATTGCTACTGCGCGGCACCTCGACCATGCGCCCCGACGTGGTGACGGTCTTGTCGGCAATCAGCGAGGGGTGCGAGGCCAGGGGCTCGGAGAGTTCAGTACCAATGCGTGATGCATCGCTGCTGGCGATGACGCGGTCTGCGCGATCGAGCAGTATGACCTGGTCGAATGGCGCGACTCGCGCGGGAACCAGCTGATTGGAAAGCTGTGTCAGGTGAATCACCCCGCCGAGATGCATGATGATCGTGCCGTCTGCATCGAGAATCGGCAGGTCGATGGCGACTGCAGGAATGCCATCGGCGCCGACGAAGCTGTCGGAAATGACCAGTTCCCCGGAACGTGCGGCGGCCCGGAAATAGGGGCGATCGGCGAGGTTGTAACGGGTCAGCTTGCGCTGAACCTGGTAGGGATGCGAGATGTAATGGTCCCCCTCGGGTGTGAGGACGAAGAGTACGGAGAAGTTGCCGTCGACGCGGAGGGTTTCCAGAATCCTGCGCTTGGCAGCATCGAGATGCTCGGGGAGTCCGTTGAGGCTGCGATCGATGTGGCGCCGCTCGGGGAGTCCGGAAAACGCAGGCTGCTTGGCCGCAAACTTCAGCAAACTCACGGATTGCTGGATATGGCCGTCGAGGTTGTTGGCGACACTTTCGACGAAGGCGATCTGGTCGCCGGACCAACGTTCCACGACCCATGCATGGAGCGATGCGCGCAGGATGATGCCGAGCAGCAGCAGCGACAGCAGGGTCGGGACGAGGACGATCGCAATGGTCTGCCGGCGCTGGCTGATTCGCATCGTTGGGTCGCTTCTTCAATGGCGATAGGACAATGGTCGGGCGGCAAGGTTCTGCGAAAGCATAGCGTCTGTCGTTCGCCTGCGCCATCTCCGCAACCGCCGGATCAGTGCAGAACCGACTACTGGTAGCGCAATGCCTCGATCGGATCGAGTGCTGCCGCCTTGCGGGCCGGGTAGAAGCCGAAGAAGATGCCGACGCCGGCGGCGACGCCGAAGGCGACCAGCACCGAACTGCCGGAGATCACCACGGCGGTTTTGGTCGCAGCATTGACGGCGATGGCGCCGCCGATGCCGAGCAGCAACCCGATCAGGCAGCCGGCAATCGAGATGATGATGGCCTCGAGCAGGAATTGCGTCAGGATGTCGCGCTGGCGGGCGCCGATTGCCATGCGGATGCCGATCTCCCGCGTCCGCTCGGTGACCGAGACAAGCATGATGTTCATGATGCCGATGCCGCCGACGACCAGCGAAACCGAAGCGATGGCGCCGAGCAGCAGCGACATCACGCGCGTGGTTTCGGCAGCGGAGTCGGCCACGGCGGTCAGGTTGCGCAGCGAGAAATCGTTGTCCTGCCCTTCGCGCAGGCGGTGGCGCTGACGGAGCAGGGCCGTCATCGACTGCTCGACAGCCGGCATGAGCTCCTGTGCGGCGGCCTGCACCATGATCTGGCGCACGGACCCCTGGAAGGGTGTGCCGAATACCTTGCGTTGCGCCGTGGTCAGCGGAATCACGACCACGTCATCCTGGTCGCGGCCATCGAGATTCTGTCCCTTCGGGGCCAACTGGCCGACGACGGTGAATGGCGTTTGCCCGATCCGCAGCGTCTTGCCGACCGGGCTATCGTTACCGAACAGGTTCTTCGCTGCCGTCTGCCCGATCAGTGCCACGCGCGTGGCCGAGCGCAGGTCGGAGTCGGTGAACGGCGCGCCTTCGGTGACCGGCCAGGAGCGGATGTCAAAATAGGTGGGTGTGGTGCCGATCACCCAGGCATTCCAGTTGTTGCCGGCGTGTACGAGCTGTGCCGATCCCTGGTGGATCGGGGCGACCGCCTGCACGCCGTCCAGCTCGGCGATCGCTTCCGCATCGGCGACGCGCAGGGTCGGCGCATTGCCCGCGCCGCTGCGGATGCCGGCAGTGGCGGTGAAGCCTGACAGCACGACGAAGATGTTGCTGCCCATCGTGCTGATCGTCTGTTGTACGGCCATCTGGGCTCCCTGGCCAATGGCCATCATGAGCACGACGGCACCGACACCGATGACCATGCCGAGCATCGTCAGCGCCGTCCGCAGCTTGTGCTCGGCCAGGCTCGCGAGCATCGCCTTCAGCATGGCAGTGCCTCCGGCCTTTCCGCCGCACCGGTTGGCCGGTCGCTGACGATCACGCCATCGAGAAAGCGGACCTGCCGCCGGGCGTGATGCGCGACGTCGGGCTCGTGGGTGACCAGCACGATCGTGATGCCTTCGCGGTTCAGTTCGCCGAAGAGCGCCATGATTTCCTCGCTGGTATGGCTGTCGAGGTTGCCGGTCGGTTCGTCGGCGAGGATCAGTCGCGGCCGGTTCACCAGCGCGCGGGCGATCGCGACGCGCTGCTGCTGGCCGCCGGAGATGCGGCTGGGCAGCGAGCTGGCGTAGTTGCCGAGACCGACCCGTTCGAGCATCTCGCGGGCCCGTTGGCGGCGCGCGGCGAGGTCGATGCCGGCATAAACGAGCGGCAAGGCCACGTTGTCTTCGAGCGACATGCGTGGCAGCAGGTTGAAGCCCTGGAAGACGAAGCCGATCGTGCGTCCGCGCAGCGCGGCGAGTTCGTCCGGGGCCAGCGATTCGACATGGCGCCCGTCGAGGATGTAGTCGCCGGACGTTGCCCGATCAAGGCAGCCGAGCAGGTTCATGAAGGTCGATTTTCCGGAGCCCGAAGGCCCCATCACCGCGACGTACTCGCCGCTGTGGATGGTCAGGTCGACGCCCTTCAGTGCCGGGAAGAGACCCGCTGCCGTTTCATAGGACTTGGTCAGCCGCGAAACCGCGATGACCGTCGTTCCCGCCATCAGAACATCCTCATGCGCGGCCCGTTGCCCGCAGCGGGCGCGTCGGTGCTGAGGTTCTCGCCGATGATGACACGGTCGCCTGCCTTGAGTTCGCCGCTCGTGATTTCGGTGACACGGTTGTCGGTGATGCCGATACCAACCTGCACCGCCTTCAGCTTGCCATCGGCCAGCACGTGGACCGTGCCGCTGCCGCTGTCGCGTTTCCTGCCGCCACCCTGGCGCGGCGGCGTGCCACCACCATCGGCAGCGCGGGGCGTCTCCTTCCCGGATGCGCCGGCGGCCGCAGCGTCGGCGGGTGGGCGGAAGCGCAGCGCCGCATTCGGCACCGTCAGTACCTCCTTGCGGTGCGCGACGGCGATATTGACGTAGGCGGTCATCCCCGGCAGCAGCGCCTGGTCGGGGTTCTCCACCTCGACGACGACGTTGTAGGTGACGACGTTCTGCGTTGTCGTCGGATTCAGGCGCAGCTGCTTGACGCTGCCCTTGAACTGGCGGTTCGGAAAGGCGTCGACGTTGAAGCGGACCGGCTGCCCGACCTTGATGCCACCGATGTCGGCCTCGGCGAAGCTGGTGTAGATCTGCATCTGCTGCAGGTCCTGCGCGATCTTGAACAGCACCGGTGTCTGGAAGCTTGCTGCAACGGTCTGTCCGACGTCGATCTGGCGATCCACGACGACGCCGGAGACGGGCGAGCGGATCACCGAGTAGCCAAGGTTGGCGCGGTCGCGGTCGTTCTGTGCGCGGGCCAGGCGCAGGGCGGCCTCCGCCGCCTTCTTTGCCTGCACCGCCTGATCGAGTTCCTGGCGCGAGACGTACTCTTCGGCGAAGAGCGAGCGGATGCGCACCTCGTTGGCCTGTGCAAGGTCGAGCGAGGCCTTCGCGCTGGCGATGCTGGCCTCGCTCTGGCCGGCCGCGGCCGCGAGTACGGTATCGTCGAGTTCGGCCAGCACCTGGCCGGCCTTGACTGCGTCGTTGAAGTCCACGTGCAGCTTCTTCACGGTCCCCGAGACCTGCGTGCCGACGTTGACCAGCGTGACCGGGCTCAGTGTGCCGTTCGCGGAAACGTTCTGCGTGATGTCGCCGACCACTGCCTCCTGCTGCTTGAAGCGCTGCTCGGGCGAGGGCGCCCGCCCTTGCCACCAATAGACCATGCCGGCGGCACTGATGAGGATTGCGGCAAGGGTCAGGAGGGTTCTGCGTGAGGGAAGCTTCATGATCAGGGCTTTCCGCCGAGCGGCGGCAGGGACTGTTCGCCGGCGAGTACCGGCAGGATGGCCGAATCGAGCACGCCGACCGACTGCGCCAGCGTGGCGCGCGAGACGTTCCAGTCGTAGACCGACAGCACGCGCTGCTGGCGCGCGGCAGCGAGCGCGCTCTGCGCCGAAAGCAGGTCGAGGATGTTGCCGACACCGGCGCGGTAACGGCCGAGGGCGACGCGCTCCGACTGCTCGGCACTGGCGAGCAGGTCGGTCGTTGTGCGCATCGACTGGGTGGCGGTCTGCAGGCTCTGGTAGGAGCGCCAGACGTCGAGGGCGATCTGCAGCTGCAGCCGGTCGCGCTGGGCGGCGCGCAGATCGGCCTGCGCCTCAGCGGTGCGTACCTTGTAGGTCTGGCCGAAACCGGAGAACAGCGGAATGCTGACCGAGACGCCGATGCTGGATGCGTTCGTCGTCAGGCCGCCGTTGTCCTGCCAGCTCGGCGTTGCGCCGAGGGAAATGCTCGGCAGGTGTGCCGCCTTCGTGGCATCCACCGATGCTCGCGCGGCACGCAGCTGCGCCTCGGCGGCGGCGAGATCGGGTCGGCGCTGGCGCGCCTCGGCAATCAGCGCTTCGACGTTGCGATCGAAATCCGGCGGCGCCGTCACCGCGCCGAGCGGGCGCAACTCGAGCGGCCGGTTGGCATCGAGCCCGATGGCGTTGGCCAGCGTGCCATGGGCGGTGCGCAGTTCGCCAGCGACGCGGATGCGGGTCAGCGTTGCCTGAGAGCGTGCAGTCTGTGCCTGCAGGCGGTCGGCAGGGGTCGCGTTGCCCGCACGGTAGCGGGCCTCGGCAGCAGCGAGGCTTTCCTGGGCAGCCTTCTCCGAAAGCTCGGCGGCGTTGAGCGCTGCCTCGAAGGCGTGCACCTGGAAGAAGGCCTGCAAGGCGGCGAGGAAAACGGACTGCGCCGTGCTGTCCTGCGTCGAGACGGCGGCGGCGAGCAGTTCGCGCGCGCTTTCGAGGGTCGCCTCGCGTACGCCGAAATCGTAGAGCAGCCAGGAGATCGCCAGCGAAGCGCTGTTCAGCGTCCGCTTCGTTTCCGGCAGATCCTCGACCCGGGTGCGGTTGCGGCTGCTGCCGACATTGCCATTGATCGCCGGCAGGTAGGGCGCCTGAGCGACGCCGACGAGGCCGGCCTGGACGCGGGCGCTGGCCCAGGCCTCGCGTGTCTGCGGATTGTTGCAGAGCGCGAGATCGACGACTTCGGCGAGCCCGAGGGCGCCAGCCGGCTGCCGTGGCGTGCAGGCGCCGGTGCGGATCGCCGCCTGCGTGTCGAAGGGATCGAAGGCCGCGGCCGGGGAGGCGATGGCGGCCAGCAGGGCGATCGAGACGGTGAGCGCGGCGGAAACAGTGGTCGAAGGACGGAGCATGCGCAGGGGCGAACGGAGCACGGCAACGCGGTGGAGCGGGATGTGCGCGGGCGGGTTCCGGTCGCGGCGATTGATCATGGCTGCGAGTATAGCCGTGGCCTGGCGGCGGCCGTGTACCGCAATGTATCGTTTCAGCGGCTGACGATGGCCTGCGCGGCGGCGGCGATTCCCGCCGGCGTGAGTTGTGCGGCGGCGATGGTGTGCGGCGTGCCGAAGCCCGCGTAGTTGCGTTCCTGGGAGCGCTGGTAGAGCGGATCGTAGTGTCCGGTCAGGAGCTCCTCGACCAGTGTGCGCCATTCGCCCTGACTGGCGTAGGCCTGCCAGCGGGCCACTGTTTCCCCGCCGCGCAGGGCCTTGAGTGCAGCCAGGCGAGTGTTCAGCCAGGCCGGGTCGCGCAGGAAATAATCGTAGTCGCGCAGCAGGAAATCGACGCGTGCCGCCAGTGGCGCCTCGATCGCGAGGCAATCGCCGGCGCGGATCGATTCGATCATCGCATCCGGAACCTGCAGGCGGCCGATCTTGCGGCTTTCTGCTTCGACGTAGACCGGGCGCGCCGGATCGAGCCGGCGCAGCGTCGTCAGCAGCGTGGTTTCGAAATGCTTCTGCGGCGGCTGCGGCGCGTCCGGCAGGACACCGAGTACCGAGCCCTTGTGGCAGGCGAGTGCTTCGAGATCGACGATCTGTTCGCCGAGCGCGCCGATCGCCTGCAGGATGCGGCTTTTTGCGCTGCCGGTGGCGCCGCAGAGCACGCGGTAGCGGAACTGCCGCGGCAGTACTTCAAGTTCAGCGACGACCTCCCGCCGCCAGGCCTTGTAGCCGCCTTCGAGCTGACGGGCGTTCCAGCCGATCGAGCGGAAGATGGTGACCATCGAACCGCTGCGCTGGCCGCCGCGCCAGCAGTAGATGATCGGTGTCCAGTGCTTCGGGCGGTCGAGGAACTGCGCTTCCAGATGGCGGGCGATATTGCGGGCGACGAGCGCGGCGCCGCGCTTCTTGGCTTCGAACGGGGATACCTGCTTGTAGAGCGTGCCGATCAGCACGCGCTCGTCGTCGTCGAGCACCGGGCAGTTGATCGCCCCGGGCAGGTGGTCTTCGGCGAATTCCGAAGGCGAGCGTACGTCGATGAGGGTGTCGGCGCCGGCGATGTCGCCGACGCCCGCAAGGCCGTGTTTCATCCTGCTATTTTAACAGTGGCGCCAGCGCCACCCACACGTTGTCGAGCAGTTTCGGCTGGGCCTCCGCCGTCGGATGGATGGTGTCGGACTGGAACAGCCGCGGCTGGTCGGCGATGCCGTCGAGCAGGAAGGGAACGAGCGCCACCTTCTCGCTGCGCGCAAGTTCCGCATAGGCCTTGTGGAACTCGTCGGCATACGGGCCGTAGTTGGGCGGCAGGCGCATGCCGACCAGCACCACCCGCGCCTTCGCAGTGCGCGCAGCACGGATCATCGCCGTCAGGTTCTCCTTCATTGCCGGGACCGGCAGGCCGCGCAGTCCGTCGTTGGCCCCGAGGGCGATGATCACGATCGACGGCCGTTGTCTGCCGATCGCTTCGGCAATGCGGCTCCTGCCGCCGGCGGTGGTTTCTCCCGAGATGCTGGCATTGACGACGCTATAATCGACGCGCTTCTCGGCCAGTCGCTTCTGCAGCAGCGATGGCCAGGCGGCCTCCTGCCGGATGCCGTAGCCGGCTGAGAGCGAGTCGCCAAAGACGAGGAGGGTGCCGGCAGCCGCGGCGGTCGCCGTGAAGGAAAGACTGGCGAGCAGGATCAGCAAACGAAGAAAGGCATTCATGGGTGGCAGCGTGAGCGAAGCAGCGATGGTCCGGGTAGCGGGTCTGGGCAAGCAGGTGGCAAATGGTGCCGGTGAGGGCGAGCCGCTCGTCATTCTGCACGAGATTTCGTTTACGGTCGCGGCCGGCGAGACGGTTGCCATCGTCGGCGCTTCGGGGTCCGGGAAGTCGACGCTGCTCGGCCTTCTCGCCGGGCTGGATCAGCCGAGCGCCGGCAGTGTGTTCCTCGACGGCGAGGAAATCAACGTGCTCGATGAGGACGCCCGGGCGGTACTGCGCGGGCGCATGCTCGGTTTCGTGTTCCAGTCGTTCCAGCTGCTGCCGTCGCTCAATGCACTCGAGAACGTGATGCTCCCGCTCGAGCTGGCCGGCCAGCGCGCGGCGGCGGGCGAGGCGCGCGCCTGGCTGGAACGGGTCGGCCTTGGCCAGCGCATGCGGCATTATCCGAAGCATCTTTCCGGCGGCGAGCAGCAGCGTGTGGCGCTGGCGCGTGCATTTGCGCCCGGGCCGAAACTGATCCTCGCCGACGAGCCGACCGGCAACCTCGACGCTGCAACCGGCCACCAGATCATCGACCTGATGTTCGCGATCAATGCCGAGCGGGGCACGACACTCATTCTCGTTACCCACGACGAAGAGATCGCGGCCCGCTGCGGCCGTCGCTTGCGTATGCATGCGGGGCGACTGGAGGAAGCCTGAGTCGCGCGCTGGCGCATTTGCGCTGGCTTGCGGTTAGAATCCTGTCATCGAATCTCGCCGGAACAATAACGAACATGTCCCTCGTCCCCTGCCGCGCCTGCGAACACCAGGTCGATACTTCCGCGATGGCCTGTCCGCGTTGCGGTGCCACT